>JAQIBO010000427.1 GCA_027859055.1 Spirochaeta sp. | reverse complement strand
CAATCCGGAAGCGGGAGGTGAGTTCCTCCGGCAACGCCATCCGTACCAGGTCCTGTTGGGCCTCTACGGTGGAGAAGACCTCCTTGAAGAGGCGGTCGTGGGGGTGGGCGGTGTCCGTTGATGACGACGGTGGGGCGGCGGCGTGATCAGTCGAGGCGGGTTCAGCGTCGTGGGCGGATATGGTCCTGGCTCTCGGATTCGTCGCGCCACGGCGCCCCGCGTCATCGGTTCTGTTCGAAGCTTTCTTTTTCATTGAGACTCCGCCTATTCATACTGCGGAATCCGACACGGCGCTTCGTGAGTTTGATAAAACCCGTTGAATCCTCAGGACTCCCCGTCCTATCGAATACGCAACCCGTTGCGCATGAAGTGATCCAGAGGGTGGAGATAGAAGTTGGCGTACTGCTAACTAGCGAGGTTTCCGTCCCCGGCTACGGGTCTTTTTTTGGAGGAAGCATCATATCTCGTCTCCTACCGCTCCACTGTCGGCATACGATACTGCGTGCGTACCAGCAGCTTCTCTATCAGGATCGATCCGATAATGACCAGCGGAAGGGATACCAGTATCCGCACCGCGGTAAAGAGGGGGCCCAGAATCGCCGCCTCCATAATGCTCATCGGGATCATCACCAGCGAGGCGGCGGTCACGTAGGTCATAATCATCGAGTAGCGCGCCCCCTTGTGGTACAGCGAATTTGCCACCGGAAACGCCACAAACGTACCGCCCACGGTGGTCGCAGCCAGCAGGATTGACCAGATAAACCCGCGGGCGTCGGCGGCCTCGCCAAAATGCCGTTCAATCGTCGCACGCTTCGCCCAGACGTCAAAGAGACCGATCAGGATAAACGCGGGCGGTAGAATCAGGACCATGTCCTTGGCAAAGAGGTAAAAGTTGCGCCCCATCGCAATGCCCGGTTCAAACCGGATTCCCCACGAGACGGCGATAAACGCCACAAACAGCCCGAAATAGATGTAGTTCCGCACCCGCGGCGACACACGTTGTACCTTCATCACAGCACCACCTCTCCAAATATCAGTCCGATCGCCAGCGAAATGATCGCGGCGATCACAAAGCTCATGCCGTTGCGGATTACCGTCGCCTTGACACCGAGATACTCCTTTTCAACCGGATACGTGAGCACTCCCACCATCTGCAGGGTGATTACAAACCCGGCTACCACCATGTACAGGACGCCACGGTTCACCAGAACCCCCGCCAGCGGATAGGCGATAAAGCCGGGCATAATCGTGACCGATCCCAGCACCAGCGCCGCAAGCAGCCCGATCAGCGCGTTCTCCTGCCCCAGATAGCGCACGATCAACCCTTCCGCGAAGAAAAGCACAATCGCGATCAGGATGAGCAGTTTGAGATAGTTCGGCAGGATCGTCCGGAACTTCTTGATGCCGATCTTGACGCCACGTACCGTCTTTTCGCGGTCCGCAATAAAGGAAACCACCAGCAGAACACCGGTGACTATATAGAGTCCGATCATGTATCCGTCCTTTCATCATTTCGATAACGTCATAAATATACGAATCACTATATACGGACGTTAACACTTTGCCCACCCCCCGGGGGTGGGGCGGCCCAGCGACAGGAACGGCAGGGCAGACTGATTGAGCGGACGTAGACACAGCGGGCAGAAATGGTAGGATACGGGATGTTTATTGAACTCCTCACCCGACGCACCAGCGTGCGCAGCTTTACCGACGACACCCTGACGCGGGACGAGATCGACGCGCTTGTCGAAGCGGGACTCCGCTCGCCGTCATCACGGCGGATCGATCCGTGGGAATTTGTCGTGGTTACCGAAAAGGACACACTTCACGGCCTCGCAGAAGCAAAGCCGGGGGCGGAGTTTCTTGCCGGTGCCGCAGTGGCGATCGCCGTTATTGCGGACACCACGATGACCGACGTCTGGGTTGAAGACTGCTCCATCGCCGCCTCCAATATCTGGCTCGCCGCCACGGACCTCGGTCTCGGCGCGTGTTGGGCGCAGGTCCGCAACCGCTCCCATTCCGACTCCCTCTCCGCCGGGGAATACGTCCGGCAGCTACTCGCCATCCCCGACCGCTACGCGGTGGAGGCGGTGATGGGAATCGGCAGGCCGGCACCATCCGACGCTCCCGCTCCCCGCCGCGCCCCGGACCGGACAAAAATCCACCGGGAACGGTTTGGCAACGGACCAACGCAAGAGCCGGACCAGTGACACAGGGAACCCGGCTCTGACAGCGGCGCTACCCGCCGCGCCCTACACGCGCCCCGCAAGGGCGCGGTTCTTCTCGTACGCCATCTGCTCGTCCCGGGTCAGCTCTCCCGGCGTAAAGCTCACGTTCATCGTCCGGGAAAACTCAGCCGTCAGGAGGTCCCGGAACTCCGCCACCGTCAGCGGCTTGCCCGCCTCGGTGGCCACGCTGGTGGTCGGTTCAACCGCTTTGTCCTTGATCTCCGGCGGCACCCACAGCACCTTGAACAGCGGATCCGTATCCATGTCTTCAAGAAACGCCACCACATTCACCACGTACAGGTTTTCAATCTCGCTCACCAGAATCGTCGCCAGCTTCTTGCCCCGCGCCCGCACGGCACCCTGGTGTTTGTACCACGCGTCGGCAACCCCGGCGGCGCGAAAGGTGTTCACCAGGATCTCGCCCATCTGGTGAAACACCGACTCGGCGCTCTCAAAGTTGGTCTTTTCCACCACCAGCTGGACGTTCACCGTCGCGTCGGGGTCGATAAACACCAGCGTGCGCTGCCCCGTGACGATAACGTGTTCCAGGTCGGGGCACTCGTCCTTGATCTCGTTAATCAGATTGGCAAAGTTGGTCAAACAGACGATCGCCCGGGCACCGGAGTCCTTCAGGATAAAGCTGATCTCCCGGCCCTTGTACATCGTGTTAAACGGGACCGCTACGCCGCCCAGTTTCTGGATGCCAAAAAAGGTGTAGGCAAACTCGGGTATGTTGGGAAGCATCAGCGCCACCCGGTCGCCGGGACCAATTCCCAGCGCCTGAAGTCCACCGGCCACGCGGTTCGCGTTCTCGGTCAGCTCGGTGTAGGTGATGCTCCGTCCCTCAAACTGGATCGCCTCGCGGCGCTTGAATTTGCGGGTTATCTCGTCAAGCATCTCCCCCATGCCAACCGCGGTTGCCATGCTCCCGCCACCGGCGCCGCCGGCTTCCGTCGCCTCTTTCTGCTTTTTTCGTCCAAACATCACTCGTCCCTCATCACCAGGCGCCGGTCTTCCGTTTCACCGCGCAGCTCCGTTCGCAGCACCTTCCCGGTGGCACTCTTGGGCAGGGAGTCCACAAACACCACCGCCTTGGGGCGCTTGTACGGGGCCATCGTTTCAACGCAGTGGTCCATCACTTCCCGCTCGGTGAGTGTTTCTCCCTCATGGAGTACGATGTACGCTTTGACCATCTCCTGATCGTGCCGGTCCGGCGCGGCCACCACCGCGGCATCGGCGATCTTCGGATGCATCATGATCACCTCTTCAACCTCGCGGGGGCTGATATTAAACCCACCGCGGATAATGAGGTCTTTTTTCCGGTCGGTGATGAAGTAAAATCCGTCCTCGTCGCGGTACCCGAGGTCCCCCGTGTGAAACCAGCCGTCGGCGTTAATCGCCTCGGCGGTCGCGTCCGGGTTGTTCCAGTACCCGGGAGTGACTATCTCGCCACGAATGACGATCTCACCGGCCTCACCGTCGGGCAGCGGATTGTCATTATCGTCGAAGATCGCCATTTCCACGCCCACGGCAACCGGACCGATACTGCCCTCTTTGAGCGTCCCCGTCCGTCCGTTGGCACAGACGCTGGAGGTGGTCTCCGTCAGTCCGTAGCCCTCCACAATCTGCGTCTCAAACACCTCTTTAAAGTCCTGCAACACGTTCAGCGGGAGCGGCGCGCCCCCGGAGACGCAGGAACGCAGGCTCTTCGGCATGTTGGTCTTCCGCGCCCGCGCAATCGCCAGCAGGTGCTGGTACATACTCGGAATCGCCGGCATGATCGTGGCGCTGGCATCGGCGATCGTCTTTAACAGCGTCTGGGGACTGTACTGCGCCACCATCACAAATGACGCGCCGTTTGCAATCGTCGGCACCAGACCGTTGGCCAGACCGTACACGTGGTACAGCGGCAACACCCCCACCACGCGGTCCTCCGGGGTAAAGGTGATAATTGAGGCCACAACGGTGCTGCGCTGCGACCAGAAGTTGCGGTGCGTCAGGGTCACGCCCTTCGGGTTCCCGGTGGTGCCCGAGGTATACAGAATAACCGCCGGGTCGTCAGCGGCGACCTCGTGGGACTCAAACGCCCGGGACCCTTTGTTCATCACGTCGCTCAGTTGAATCGTTCCCACCGCACGGGCGCCGTTACGCCCCTGCCGCGCCGCCTTTGCAAGCTGAATACCCTCAGCGGTCGCCGCATCCCGGTCAATCTTCACATCCGCCCCGGCGATGATTCCTTTCCGGGTGCTTTTCTGCACGATCAGGGTGTCCGGAACGCTGGTCGTCGAAAGCTGGTACTTGCCCGCTATCCGACCCTCCGCTACCGCGGCACCGTAGGCGACCACGTCGGTTGCATCACCCTCAGGGTTGAAAATCAGTCGAAACGTGCGCTCGTCACCCATATTATGCCCCCGACTCGGCCTTCAGATAGTCGTCTACCTCGTCAAAGAACTGCGTCTCAATCGCCTCGGAGGGCCGCGGGGTCAGGTAGCTGACCACGATGTAGACGATCGTGTTGAGCAACAGACTGCCGATGACCGGATGGCCAACCACAAGAATGCGCTCACCGTCCACCACCAGCAACAGAGATACTATCAGAAACACCACACCGGCCACCGTCCCGCCTATCGCTCCCTGCCGGGTGCCGCGCTTCCACAGCAGGCCGCCCACCAGCGCCGGCGCCCACTGGGCAAATCCGGGAACGCTGACATCGGTCAGGTACAGCGCCATCGCGCCCTGGTTGAAAAAGCTGATAACCGTGCTGAGTATGACGATCACCACCACCGACCAGCGCGCCCACGCGGTGATTTCCGCGTCCGTCGCGTCGGGCTTAAAGAATCCCTGAATCACGTCGCGGCTGACAATGACGCTGGAGGTCATTAGCTGCACCGCCGCGGTGCTCACCGCCGCCGCAATCACCCCAAGCAGCACGTACACGCCAAACCACTCCGGCAGGCTCCGGGAGATAATTGTCTGGACCACCCGGTCCGCCTCCTCCTGGAGGGAGACACCGTTGGAGGCGGCCAGTTCACTGAGTTCCGCGATCGGTATCGCCGCGGGTGCCACCACGGATCCCCAGATAAAGGGAATGATGTAAAAGAAAAGACCACCAAAAACGAAGATCAGGAGGGGAAACCACTTGAAGAGGCTTTTGTCACGGGCGGTCATACAGCCGATCGCAACGTGGGGCCAGGCAAACGCCAGCAGCCCCACCACAAACGTCCCGGCCAGGACAACCGACGTGTACTCCCCGTTCGGTCCGGGAGAGCTGAGGATTTCCGGAGAGCGCTCCTGCAGGATACTCACCGCCTGCACCAGTCCCCCGTCAGGGAAGAGCACGGTAACAACCCAGATCAGACTGCCGAGGAGCGCCGTAACGTACACCACCCCCAGAAAAATATTGACCCACGCGACGATGCGCATGCCCCCAAGCAGCACCAGCACGATCAGAATGACCGCGGTATACACCGCACCCCACACCGCGGGAAGCCCCGTGAGCGCCTCGAAGCCGGCGCCAACCCCCAGCGGCTGAATGCCGACGTAGGGCACCACAAACAGCAGGATACTCACGGACAGGACAAACCGCAGCGTCTTGGATTCGTATCGTTCCGCCAGCACCTCCACCGGTGAAAGATAGCGGTTGATCTTTGCCAGCGCCCACAAACGGGGACCGAAGAACATATACAGCCCGGCAAACCCGGCCACACTGCCCCAGATAAACATCACGTATCCCGGCCCTTCCGTGTACAGCAAGCCGGGAAAGCCGTAAAACGTCCAGGCGGAACTGATCGCAAACAGCACGAAAAAGAACATGACAACCACACCGATCGTCCGCCCACCGAGCATATAGTCCTCGGCGGTCTTGGCGGAAATCCGGTATCCGTACGCCGCCATAAAGACGATCACCGCCCCAAACGCGGTCAACGCAAAGATCGTAAATGCCATATACGCCTCCTACCGGTACGGCCAAAAGCCAAAGAAGTAAATAAGGTAGGTGACCAACCAGAAGATCACAAAGACCACCCCCGCAAACAGCGGCATCGTCATCCAGCCAAAGACGATTACCGGCTCCCCCGACGCGTCGGCATCGGTCCCGCCCAGCACGAGAAATGCGATAAACCCGACGATCGAAACCAACAGTAGCAGCAGGTAAATCCTGCCGGCCCAATGGCGCGCCATCTCTTTCATAGTTGCTTACGATAGTCGGGAATTTGCGAGCCGTAAAGGATTATTTCACGTTTTTTCGGCCCGCGACCGCTTTTTTTGCCTCATCCCGCGTTTTGAGACTGAACCATCCGGTTCTCTCTCGACATTCTCCGTTCAGTGGAAAGCGCCCCCCGCCTCAGCGGGGTACCAGGAGGCCACGAAACGACGCGGCTTATCCGCGTCCCTCCGCCCACAGCGCCGGGTCAACGGTGATGCGCCGTCCCTTCCAGAGGAGCAGTTTCTCCGACTGCAGCACCCCCAGGGCCCGCGAGAGCGTCTCCGGACGCACGGAGATAGCCGCCGCCGTTTCCTGCTTGTTCAGCTCGCTCTCAATGACGGGCCGGCGGCCGTAGCGCACCTCAAGAAACCGGATCAGGCGCTGCCGGACGTCCATCGTCGCCAGCACGTACAGCTGCTGCGAGAGAAAGCGCATCTTGCCGACGATATCGCGGAGGAAATCGTCCCGGAACGCCTCGTCGGCGAGGAGCGTTCGCAGGCGGCGCCGCCCGATCACCGCCAGGCGCGACTGCTCCGTGGCCACCGCGCTCACCGGATAGGTATCGCGTTCAAACAGCACGATCTCCGCAAACAGATCCCCCGGTTCCACCATGTGGATCGTCACCTCCCGTCCGTCGGGAGTACTGCGAAAAAGGCGCACCGACCCGGAGACCAGCCGAAAGATCTCGTGTCCCTCCTGCCCCTCCAGAAAAATGATCGCATCCGACGGCACGACGCGGGTGCTTTCGGCGCTTTCCAGCTTTCGGAGCGACCGTTCCGACAAGTCGGTGAAAAAGTCGTTCATAGTTGACCCCCGTCAATTCCGCGGGGTGATTCCTGTCGTATCCTCACGGTATGAGGATACACGAGAACACAACACTGTTCGAGATGACCGAACAGTTTCCGGAGACGATCGATATATTGGTGGAGTCCGGGTTTCGACGGATGCACGACCCGGATCTGCGCAAACGGTTCGGCTCATCGGTGACCGTCGCCGCAGCGGCGCGCGCCCGGGGCTTCGAGCCGCAGGATTTCATTCAGCGATTTGAAGCGGTGATAGACGCCGCGACCACAGGATCTCCGCACCCACCCCAGCCGCCGGCGCCACAAATTCGCGTCATGGGCCTCGTCCCGTGTCCCGTTCGCGTTCCCATGACCAACGTGCTCGACAGTTTCACGGACAAGTTTTCCGCGGACACGGGTATCACCGTGGACTACAACCTCCAGGCCGCCTACACCGGCACGGATTGGATGGAGGAAAACATCCCCGCTGCTCCGTCCCCGGAGGATGTCCCGGAAATCTTCCTCTCCGCGGGGTTCCGCCTCTTTTTCACCGACCCGCGCTTCATCGCCCTCCGAAACAGCGACGCCTTTGCCGATCTCACCGGTTGGGACGGCCACAACGGGTTTGGAAGGGCCAACGCCCTGGAGGACCCGGAGCATCGCTTCTCCGTCATCGGAGTCGTACCGGCGGTGTTTATGGTAAACCGACAACTCCTCGGCGACCGTCCGGTACCCCGGAGCTGGGCGGACATACTCACACCGGAGTTCGAAAACGCCCTGGCCCTCCCGATCGGTGACTTTGACCTCTTTGACGCGCTCCTTTTGGGGGTGCACCGTAACTTCGGCGAGGCCGGCATCACCCAACTGGCTCGCAACATGCACCAGCAGATGCATCCGGCGCAGATGGTGGCGGGAGCACAACGCGGCAGCGGAAACCCGGAAGATGGCGGGCCGGTGATCACCGTGATGCCCTACTTTTTCACCCGCACCATTCCGGAAAACAGTCCCCTCATTCCCGTCTGGCCCACCGACGGCGCCCTGGCCGCTCCCATTCTGCTTATCTCGCGCCGTGACCGACCGGAGATCGTCCCGCTGGTCCAGGAAATCTCGGGGTTGCCGATGAGCCGCGTCCTCAGTCGTCTGGGCCTCTTTCCCAGCACCCACCCGGACAACGACGACTTCAGTGCGGAAGAACACCCCCTGCAGTGGCCGGGGTGGGACCTGCTCCTCTCGCCGGAGCTGCCACAGCTCCTGGACGATATCACCGGGCAGTTTCACCGCGTCCTGGAGGGGCGCCACACCGCCGTTGCGCCCGCAGCGTCGGTATCCCCGGACGCGCCAACCTCCGCAGGAGCCCGGGCGTGAAGCTCATCACGGTTGCCGGCCCGCCCTCCTGCGGCAAGACCGCGGTTATCCTCAAAACAGTCGTGGAGCTGCAACGGATGGCAATCGCCGCGGGGGTGGTCAAATTCGACTGTCTCGTCACCGACGACGACGAACGCTACGCCCGCGCGGGCATCCCGGTACAAAAGGGCCTGTCCGGGTC
>JAQIBO010000359.1 GCA_027859055.1 Spirochaeta sp. | reverse complement strand
CTTTGCGGGTGAAGGAGAGTTCGTCCACCGCGGAAACGACGTCGACGAGATAGTCCCGGTCGTACTGGACGTAGGAGCGGTAGTTGTCGCCGGCTGCGAGACCGATCTCTGTGGTCGCGTACCGTCTGATCGCATCGACGTGCTGAAAGAACGCGGTTTCCTCGGACGAAATGTCCGGATTGGCGCGGACGTCGTCTACCGGGACGGCGGCGACCTGGTTGCGCACGGTGTGGTAGCCCTGGTCGATGATGTAGCATGAGGTGCCGAGCATGGTGAAACCGGAGAGCACGCCGAGGGTGCCGAGGTGACGCGCCGCCGTGCGCAGACGGGCCCAGCGGTTTCGGGGTTCGCTTCGTCTGTGACTACGCGGAGTAATGCGCATGGATATACGCCATCGCCTCCTCGCTGCCGGCGATTAAGAGGTTTCCCCGGCACTTCCAGAGCTCTCGTCGCGAGGCGTCGGTGACCCAGTCGGCGTCGGTGACGTGATCCCCCAGGGGGCGGCGGTCGCGAAACTCGATGCCGTGACCCATGCGCCGCAGGATTGGCGCGGCCCCGGCGATATCCCACAGTTTGAGCCCGGTGACGTATCCGATGTAACTCCCCTGTACCAGTTTTGCGATGGAGAAGACGGCGCTGCCGATCGACTGCATCGGATTGCGCCCGGAAAAACGGCCGGAGCGGACGATCTCGTGGGGCAGGCGTACCATGGCGGTGGATACGTAGGGGATGGGGGTGGCGCTCATCGGTGTGAGGTCTTCGAACTGCCAATGGTCCGGGTTGGCAGAGGATTCCTCGAACAGGACGTCGTTACCGGAGGTGATAAAGATCTCTCCCGTGCGTGGCAGAAAGAGGGCGCCATCGGTATATGCGCCGCTGCGGAGCAATCCGATTGAGATGCCCCAGGTGGGCAGGCGGTTGGCGTAGGGGGCGGTGCCGTCGATCGGGTCAACGACCCAGGTTGTACCGGTCAGAGCCGCATCAACCTCCGTCTGGGTGGTGCCGCCGACGCTCTCTTCGCCGATCATGAGTGCCCCGTCGTCATCGCCGACGAGCGCTCCGGTCAGAAACTCTTCCACGGCGTGGTCCGCGACGGTGACGAGGGAGGCATCGTGTTTGTGCTCGGTGCCGGGGGTTGCGTAGTGATGGAGGGCGATGCGCCCCGCCTCTATGAGCAGGTCCCGGACTGTGTGGACGTTCCAGTCAATCATTCCCGTATTGTGTGCGTAACGGTTCCGCTTTGGCAACCGCGGATACGCGCGGGCACCTTAGGCGCCAGGGGTGGTGCGGTCAGAACGATGCGTTGATGTGGTGCTCCGCCGGGCCGTGCAGTTCCAGTTCCAGGGCGATCGTGATTCCTTCGACGGCGCTGCCGGAACTGTCGGTCCGAGAAATCTCCGCGGCGTCCATGCCCTCCGTCGCGGAGGTGACCAGGAGGGTAGCGCCGTCGGTGTCGCCGAAGCACACACTGCTCGGCTGGTGCATCGGGACGGCGTATTGGCACAGGAGGGTGCCGTCCGGGGCGTAATGATCGACGGAGGAGGCGCCCCAGCGGGCGCTGAGGAGTGACCCGTCGGCGGCGACGGTGAGTCCATCGGGTACGCCGGGACGGTCATCGGAGCGGATAAACGGTTCCGGTGGTCCGAGGGGAACGGGGTTGTCTGCGTTATAGGGGAAGCGGTAGATCGTCCGGGCGAGGCTGTCGGTGAAGTAAAACCAGCGGATATCCGGGCTGAAGCCCATACCGTTTGGCAGGCGCACCCCGGACATGACGACGTGCGGGGAGTGGCGGTCGGTGAAAAGCACCAGTGCGCCGGTGCCCCGACGACCGTATTGGCCGGGTTGCCACTCCATGATACCGGCGTAGTACTCACCTGCCGGTCCGGCGATCACATCGTTGAAGCGGTGCGTCTGCGAGGTTAACGCGTCGGCCGGCACGGTTGCACCGGCGACCGTCGGTGCGGCGATGAGTCCGGTGAACGGGTCCGGTACGACCGGAGTTGCAGCGCCCGCGTCCCAACGGTACAAGGCGTTGTCGGCGGCAAGGAGAAATTGGCCCGGCGAGGTACCCCATGGGGTCACGCCGATCGTGAAAAATCCGGTGTGATGGGCGGCCGGTTCCGCCGGGGGCGTTGCAGCGCTGCCCGGCGGAGGCGAGCCTGCGGCGCCGGGCTCCGGCGCGGTGGAGTAGAACCGGTTCTGATACGCGTCGACCCAGTAAAACCGCCCGTCCCGGGTATCCCAGATCGGTCCTTCACCGAGGGTGTTCTGAACCGGAGAGATGATTTCGTAGTCTGGTGTCGCGGTCACTGGGCGTCTCCTGTGGTGGCGATGCGGTGTGTTCGCCGTATCGTCCTGTATGGTAACAGATCATTCCGGACCGGGGCAGGTGGGCGCGGCGCCACGGTGGGCGCGCCCGGCACGGTTCTGCTACAGTGGATGCGTGAACGATATAGGCGGATATACGGACATCCATGACAATCTGCGGTACTGGCTGGCGCGTCTCACCGCGGAGGTTTCCGCGTCGACTGCGGGGGAGCGTCCGATCGTGTTTCTTGATGTCGGCAGTAACGACGGGGAGCTCAGCATTCCTGTTGCCCGTGATGTGGCGGGGCGCAACGGCCGCCCGCTGCAGGTGGTAGCCTGCGAACCGCTGCCGTCGGCGCGGGCGCGCCTGATCGAGCGGGCATCGGAAAGCGGTTTGTCCGTGGCGATGTGGGGTGTCGCAGATGTGACGGTGGTTCCGCTGGCGCTTGGCGACCGGGATGAGATGATTGAGCTGGCGGTGTACAGCGATGATACGTTTTCCTCTTTGTACGAACGTTCACCGGACGAACAGGAGCGGTACTCCCTGGAGGTGACCGGGACGGTATCGGTGCGGATGCGGCCGCTGGCCGATCTGGTCGCCGCCGGGACGGTGCCGCCACCGGATATCGTCAAGATAGATGTGGAAGGGGCGGAGCGGGCGGTGCTTGCGGGAGCCGCGCGCGTGCTGGCGGAGTACCGCCCGCCGGTGGTGATGGAGTTTTCCTGCATCAACACCGCTAACGCCGGATACGACCGGCAGGTGCTGATCCGTCAGCTGCGGGAGATGGGGTACGATCGGATATACGGACTGTACCGCAACACCGACCGCACCCTGTACGGTCCCCCCACGTTTGACGATTGTCGAATATGGAACGTGATCGCCGTGCCGCCGGGAGAACAGTGGATCAGGAACTCTGATATTTCGGAGGCAGGTCCATTTCCATGATCTTGTCCGGATGCGGTCCGATGCGTCCGGCGTTGCCCTGATCCAGTGCGTCGATCTGCGCCATCTCCTCGTCGGTCAGGGAGAAATCGAAGACGTTGACGTTGTCCCGGATTCGTTCCTGCTTGACCGACTTGGGAATCGTGATAATCCCGTGTTGCAGCTCCCACCGCAGGGTGACGTGAACCGGTGATTTCCCGTGGGCCGTGGCGATCGCTTTGATCGTCTCGTCCTCAAGCACTTTCGCGCGGGCGATCGGGCTCCAGGCGGTGACGTGGATCTTGTGACGGGCGCACGCCTCCCGAACGGCGCGTTGCTGCAGGTACGGATGAAGTTCCACCTGGTTTATCGTGGGCCGTACGGACGCACTGGCGATGAGGTCATCGAGGTGGTGCGGCTCAAAATTGCTGACGCCGATCGCCCGGACGCGCTTGTCCGCGTACAGTTTTTCAAACGCTTTCCACGTTTCCTTGTACGTGTCGGTAATTGGCCAGTGCACGAGGTACAGGTCCAGGTAATCCAGGCCCAGTTTCCGCATGCTTTCATCAAAGGCGGCGAGCGTTTTGTCGTACCCCTGCTCGGTGTTCCACGCTTTGGTAGTAATGAAGACATTCTTTCTCGGAACGCCGGATTCGCGGATCCCGCGGCGGACGCTTTCCTCGTTGTCGTAGTAACTGGCGGTATCGATCGCGGTGTATCCGGCCTCAATCGCCCAGCGAACCGCGTTTGCCGTTTCATCTCCCGACTCAGCCTTGAATACACCAAGCCCGAAAATTGGCATCTCTACGCCGTTGTTGAGTGTAACTGTTTTTTGTACGTTCATATCTTGAAACCATATCAACGAACGGCGTTCGCTGTCCAACCAGAGATTGGGTCGCTACCGAAAAGCTGCTGATTTCCAAACCGCGCAATTGTCACTGTCATCGTTTGGGGCGGATCATTCTTTCATTCGTTACAAATTGACTTACATTCGCAACCGTGATACGTTAATAGGATGGAGACAACGATTCAAAGTGCAGTGGGGTATACCTCCCGGATTCGGAAACTAAGAGATCAAGTTCTTAACACACCGTCCACGATATGTCCCGAGCGGGCGCGATACTACACCCAGGTCTACCGGGAACACGCCGATAAGCCGGTTATTATCAGACGAGCCCGCGCTCTTGAACGCACGCTCCGCGAGATGACGATTTTTGTCGAAGACGACGCCTTGATTGTTGGAAATCAAGCGTCGGCGCTGCGAGCCGCACCGATTTTTCCCGAATACGCGGTCGAATGGATTGAGAAAGAGATAGACCAATTTGAGGAACGGCCGGGCGATCGTTTTTACCCCTCACCGGAGGTAAAAAAAGAGTTGTTGGACATTTGCGATTTTTGGCGTGGTTCGACCACGTTGGATAAGGGCCGCGCCCTGATGGGTGGTCAGCTCCACGAGATTCATGAGGCGGGAATTATCCGGGCGGAAGGCAATCTCACCTCAGGGGATGCCCATATCGCAGTGGACGACAAACGAATACTATCTGAAGGATTGGATGCGTACGTTGATCGAGTGTTGGAAAAACGTGCCGCAACGGACAACGTGACTCGCGACGGGATCAAGAAACGCACTTTCTACGACGCCATTCTTATTGATATCGGGGCGTTGCAACGATTTATCGAGCGGTACGCGGAGAGAGCGGAAGAGATTCTTGCCGGAGATGCCGGTGAGTACCCGTCTCCACAACGGGCCGCAGAGCTCGGCGAAATTGCTGCGACGTGTCGGCATATCGCCCACCGTCCGCCGGAGACCTTTTACCAGGCACTTCAATTGACGTACTTCGTACAGTTGGTACTCCAAATTGAAAGTAATGGGCACTCGATGTCCCTCGGTCGCCTTGATCAATACCTTTATCCGTTTTACGAGGCGGACACAAGCGCCGGTCGAATCACTCCCGACCGAGCGATGGAGCTCCTTGAAAATACCTGGGTTAAGCTACTTTCCATAAACAAAATCCGTTCTTGGTCGCACACGCGATTCTCCGCCGGGAGTCCCCTCTACCAAAACGTAACGATAGGTGGACAACACCCCGGTGGGGGCGACGCGGTCAATGAGTTGAGTTACCTCATTCTCAACTCCGTCGGGGAAACGAAACTGACGCAGCCGAATTTGTCGGTACGGTTCCATCGCGGAATAGACAGTGATTTTCTTGAAGCGTGCCTGCAAGTTGTGCGAAAAGGTTTCGGTATGCCGGCGTTTAACAACGACGAGATCGTCATCCCGTCGTTTATTGAACTTGGTGTAGCGCCGGAGGACGCCTACGATTACTCCGCGATCGGGTGCATAGAAGTCGGTGTACCGGGTAAATGGGGGTATCGAACTACCGGTAAACACTTTCTGAATTTTATGCGGGTGTTTTTGGCGGCGATCAACAACGGAACCGATCCGGTTTCAGAAAAGACGTTTTATACGGGTGTTGGATCGTTGCGGGAGTTTACGTCGTTCGAAGAGGTCATGGCCGCGTGGAAGCAACAAGTCACGCAATACGCTCGTGCCGGCGTCGCGATTGATACTGCGATCGACGTTGTATTGGAGGAAGAAGCCCCGGATGTGCTGTGTAGCGCTTTTGTAGACGACTGCATTGACAGAGGAAAGACGATACATGAGGGCGGGTCGCGATACGATTTCGTGTCGGGGCTTCAAGTCGGTATCGCAAATATCGGCAATTCCCTTGCGGCAATCAAACAACTTGTTTTTGAAGAGAAAAGTGTCTCCGCCGAAGAGATGATGGAGCACCTCCATAACGATTTTTCCGGGCCGGACGGAGCGGCGTTACGCCACCGCATTATCCACGATGTTCCCAAGTTTGGAAACGACGACGATTACGTCGATACACTCGTGCGGCGCGCCTACGATGCGTATATTGAGGCGATCGAACCGTACAGAACGATCCGAGACGGCCGCGGACCTATTGGGTGCCGATACTTCGCGGGCACCTCGAGTATCTCCGCCAACGTCCCCTCCGGCGCGGTTGTCCCGGCCACTCCGGACGGACGCAAAGCATGGACCCCCCTCGCGGAAGGGTGTTCCCCATCCAGTGGTACCGACGTCGGCGGTCCGACAGCGGTTTTCCAGTCGATCGCGAAGCTTCCGACGGGAAAGATTCTCGGGGGAGTCCTTCTCAATCAAAAGATCTCGCCGGCGATCCTCGACGATAAAACAAACGTGAAAAAGCTCGCCGGTATTCTGCATGGTTTCTTCGCCGGGCTGAAAGGCTGGCACGTTCAGTACAACGTTGTCGATCGCGACACGTTGATCGACGCGCAGCAACACCCGGAAAACCATCGTGATTTGGTCGTTCGTGTGGCGGGGTATTCAGCGTTTTTCAACACCCTCTCGCCGGATACACAAAACGACATTATCGCCCGAACCGAACACGTGTTGTGATACCGCATTACGACTGCGTTATCATCGGGGCAGGCATGGGGGGCAGCGCTGTTGCCCGTGCCCTCGCCGGGACGGGGTTGCGCGTTGCGATCGTGGAGCGTGGTGGGCCGCTCAAACAGGAACCGCAAAATTGGGACCCCGACGCAGTGATACGCGATCGTCGGTACGACCCCGACGACCGCTGGTACGACGGTGAAGACAACCCCTTTGTGCCGCGAGTGTACTACAACTACGGAGGAAGCAGTAAATTCTTTGGAGGATCGGCGTTTCGTCTTCGCGAACGCGATTTCCTGTCGCATACGTTTCCGGGAGGTGATACCGTGGAGTGGCCAATCACCTATCAAGACCTTGCGCCGTTTTACGATGAAGCGGAGATGGCGATGCATGTTCACGGCCTTGCCGGCTCCGACCCCACCGAACCTCCTCGCGGCCAATATCCGTACGCCCCCCTTGAGCATGAGCCGGCAATTGCAGATCTTGCTGAGCGGTTGTCGCGACGTGGAGTCACTCCGTTTCCTCTTCCCATTGCGGTTCACCAAGGGGATGGAGGCCACTGTCGCAAGGGAAGTCCCTGCGATGGATTCCCGTGTAAAATCAGGGCCAAGTACGACGGTGAGAACGCCTTTCTGCGACCGGCGCTCCGCGACGATCCGTCGATCACGATTTTTCCCTATACGACGGCCCACCGATTGGGCTTTGAAACAACGGGACGACGGGTAACGCGGGTGGAAACGACGGGGTCGGGAGACGCGCCGGAGGCGATCGAGGCGGATGTTGTGGTTCTTGCGGCGGGTACGGTTAACTCTGCGGCGTTGCTCTTACGCTCAACCCCACCCGGCGCATCGCGGGGCCCAGCCAACGGTTCCGACCAGGTTGGACGTAACTTCATGGCGCACAACAACACCGTTTTGACGGCGCTCTCTCCGTTCAGGCTGAACCCGACGTGGTTTCAAAAAACCCTCGCTTTCAACGATTTCTACCACGACGGGGGAAATGTTCAGATGCGCGGTAAAATCTTACCACAGAATCTCCGGCGAAGCGGCTCACCGGTAACGCGACTTTTCCCTCGGGCGATATCGCGACGGAGTTTCGATTTCTGGGTGATGTCTGAAGATCTTCCGGACCCCGAAAATCGTGTTCTTCTCCGAAATGACGAGTCTATTCAGCTCATTCGGCACCTCAACAACGGAGCCACCCACAAAGAACTGGTAAAACGCGTGGGCCGTCTTTTGCGTGAAGTATCGCTCCCAATCATCTTTGACCGCCCGCCATCGGCCGCGGCGATCCAGCATCAGGTGGGTACGCTCCGCGCTGGAACAAATCCGGACAATTCGGTCGTCGACGGGATGGGAC
>JAQIBO010000340.1 GCA_027859055.1 Spirochaeta sp. | reverse complement strand
AGGAAGGGACGATCCAGGAGATTCACGGGATGGGCTATGTCCGGAGCCACCCAGTCGTGGTGCACGTCGCTCAGAGGTTCGAACGCGGCGAGGCCATAACCAGGGATATGTTAGGGCTTCCTGACGAGCGTTCAACGGTATACACCGTAACACTTTAAATGGTATCATCAGCTATTCGGGTGCACGGAAAACGCAGCGAATGCGGCAAAACCCGTGCAGATGGGAGGGCGGATGTACCGCAGGGAGAACCAACAGCAGACAGAGTTCGAATCATTTCATCTGTCTTTTGGCGGAAAGCTTCGCTCGGACAATCGTTGGGTGAAGCTCTCAAAGATCGTTCCGTGGGAACAGATCGAGCAGAGCTACGCGGCGCAGTTGAATGAGGATCGAGGCGCTCCCGCGCTGAGTGCACGTATCGCGTTAGGAAGCCTGATCATTAAAGAGAAACTCGGTCTCAGCGACGAGGAGACCGTCGAGCAGATTCGGGAGAATCCGTATCTGCAGTACTTCCTTGGCTATGAGGCTTACCACGACGAGCAGCCGTTTGATCCGTCGATGATGGTGCACTTTCGAAAGCGGCTTGAGGCCGGGATCGTGAATGAGATCAACGAACTGGTGAGCGCACCGCACGCCGGTATAGAGGACGAGAAGAGCGCTAACGATAGAGAGGAGCACAGTGGCGGCGGTGGCCCAGCGAGAACCGAGGGCAGCTGAAGATGGATGCCAGTTGTACCCGTGCCGATATTCGCTATCCGACTGATCTGTCAATCCTGAATGAGGTGCGAGAGAAGACCGAGGGGATCATCGACGTGCTCCATCGTCCCGACATCGGGCAGAAGGTGAAGCCCCGCACGTATCGCACGCGAGCGCGCAAGGACTATCTTGCGGTAGCGAAGAAGCGACGCCCGACGAGGAAAGCGATACGAAAGGCGATTGGCAAGCAGCTGCGCTACATCGATCGTAACCTTCGTTCCATCAATGAATTGGCTGGAGAGCCGCTCCACGGGCGGATAGGATTGTTGGGCCGCAGGAAGTACCGCAACCTGTTGGTGGCTCACGAAGTGTATCGGCAGCAGAAGCAGATGTACGACCAGCGCAGTCATTCGGTACCGGATCGAATCGTCAGCGTGAGCCAGCCCCACGTTCGTCCGATCGTCAGGGGCAAGGCGAGTGCGCCTGTGGAGTTCGGCGCGAAGATCTCGGTCTCGAAGGTCGGACGATTCGCCTTCCTGGATCGGCTGAGTTGGGATGCGTATAACGAGAGTGCAGACCTCAAGGCGGTCATTGAGTCGTACCGTCAGCGTTACGGGCGATATCCGGAGAGTGTTCATGTGGACGCGATCTATCGAACGCGGGAGAACCGCCGGTACTGTGGTGAGCGCGGGATACGCATCAGCGGGCCGCCGCTTGGGCGACCGAAACTCAACCCGACGCGGGAAGAGAAGCGCCAGGCCTATGACGACGAGCGGGACCGCATAGAGATTGAGGGAGTACTCGGTCGCGGCAAGCGGCGCTTCTCCCTCGCGAGAGTGATGGCCAAGCGTGCCGACACGAGCGAGACCGCCATCGCAATCGCATTCCTGGTGATGAACCTGGAGACTCTACTCCAGATTCTTTTGCGCTTGTTTGCTCGGCTGTGGCGAAGCGCAATTCTGATCGGTGAATCGCAATTCGGGGAGCTACGAACCGACTTCGCCTCGGTCGCCTGAGTCCCGATCGCATAACGCCGCGTACAAGAGGCTGTTATTCAGGAAGCCCTATCTCGCGGTAGCGAAAAAACGACGCCCGAGGAGAAAAGCGATCCGAAAGGCGATCGGCAAGCAGCTACGCTACATCGATCGCAACCTTCGCTCGATCAATGAGTTGGCTGGAAAGCCGCTACACGGCCGGTTAGGCTTGTTGGGCCGCAGGAAGTACCGCAACCTGCTGGTGGCTCACGAAGTGTATCGGCAGCAGAGGCAGATGTACGACCAGCGCAGTCATTCGGTACCGGATCGAATCGTCAGCGTGAGCCAGCCCCACGTTCGTCCG
>JAQIBO010000326.1 GCA_027859055.1 Spirochaeta sp. | reverse complement strand
ACTCCAGTCCCAGGGCGCGAATTTCCGCGTTGCCGTCCCGGATCGACCGCCGCTCAGCAACGGTCGCCGCGTCAAACACCGTTCCCCGATCGTTGATCACGGTACACCCGAAGGGCAGGCAGCGCTCCGCCAGCGGAATATCGCGGGTAACGACAATGAGGCGGCCCCGCTCCGGCCGCGACATCCCTTCGAGGCGTTCCAGAATGACGGCATCCACCGTCTGCCCCGGGTCTACCACCGTGGTCCCGGTACCCCGCAGCGGCCGGTTTGCCAGAAACTCCACCCGGACCCGGCCCCGCTCATTCCAGCGAAGAAGCAGCTCGCGAATCTCCACCGGACAGGAGTCCCCGTCCACCCAGACCGGGGGTGCCGGCCATCCGTCGGTTGCCGCCACTACT
This sequence comes from Spirochaeta sp., assembly GCA_027859055.1. GTDB lineage: Bacteria > Spirochaetota > Spirochaetia > DSM-27196 > Alkalispirochaetaceae > Alkalispirochaeta. The sequence goes on along the minus strand of JAQIBO010000326.1, from coordinate 12,003 downwards.
CGCTCACCACCGTGACCGCCCCGGGGAGCGCGGCGATAAAGACGAACGGCTCGATATCAGGGGCAACCGGTTCGCCGCCCTGTCCCTCGGCCACCGCGATAACCACCTCCTGTTCCGCCGGTGGAGTCCCGACGGTGTGGCCCCGCCGCGGCATCCGTTGCGCATCCTGCCGCCGCTCATCCGGTGCACTTCCATCAAGGAACGCCGACTCCCCGCTTCCCAACCGAACTGTCGTCTCTCCCTCACTCAGACGGACTGTTCCACCGATCGCCAGCACGATCGCCGGTCCGTTGGCTCGAGACAGGCGCACGCGGGGAACCCGGGAGCAGCGGATCCGACGGAGTTCGAACTCCGCTGCCGGCGTCGGGTACATCCACACGCCGGAATCCGCAGTGGGCGTGATCACCGGTGCCGATGCGGTACGGAAGGAAAGCACGCGATTCAGCTCCCCGATGTCGACGTGCTTGGATGTACATCCCGCGCGCAGCACGTTGTCGGAATTAGCCATAATTTCAATACCGGCGCCAAAGAGATAGGCGTGTAACGTCTGCGCGTCGAGATAGACCGCCTCGCCGGGCCGGAGGTGGACGAGGTTCAGATACAGGGGCGCCAACGTTCCCGGATCATCGGGGAACTGCCGTTGGAGCTCCAGCACCCACCAGTACCGGTCCGCCCGATCAACCGCACCGGTATTCGGGTCCGGGGTTCCCTTCGAGCGGGCGACGTGCGCCGCCGCGTGGGTCAGGACTGCGCGATACGCCGGGTCTTCTCCGGTTTCAAGCAACGCCTGAAACACATGGCGCCACGCATCTCCGTCGGGAGATTCCTGGAGAGCCGCGACAGCCGTGCAGAAGGATGTCGGTAGGTGCTCCGCAGCGGCGCAGACCTGAACCAGCTCCGCAGCGATCGCAGTAACCGGACGAAACCCCCGCAATCCGTAAAAATCGGTCAGCGCGCACATCAGTTCCGGCTTGTGATTCGTGTCACGGTAGTTCCGATGGGGCGCGTCGACGGGTATGCCAGCCGCGTTTTCCCGGGCGTAGCCCTCTTCCGCCTGTATCTTGCTCGGGTGCGCCTGAATGGACAGCCCGTTCCTGGCGGTCAGTATCTTGAAAAGAAACGGTACACTGTTCTCGGGAATCCGTGTTTCCTCTCCGCTATTCGACACAAGAACGCTGGCACCCCGGGGGTGAGACCCCATCCACATTTCCGCTTCGGGATGCGCCGCGGGCGTTGCAGCCCCCCTGATCCGGGACAGCATCGTGGTACTTCCCCACGGATAGGTTTGCACCACGTTTTTCATCAGTCGAATCGACATGCCGGTATACTAGGCCGATGCCCCGGTCCGGTCAATATATTACCGGTATACACGACGTTGTTGCAAAACCGGTCCCAATTCGCGCTGGAGCCGGGTTTTACTGATTTCAAGCGGAGTCGCGAACAAGTCGCCTGGCAGCACAACGATTTGCGCCAGATTCCGCAACACGATTGTGTATACTCCAGTTGCAAGACCACTGCGGGGCAACTACAATACCCGCGAAATGAAACACTCTAACCTCCAAATCGACCGATACAAGTACGAACCGAAACTGCCGCCGCAAGTCCGCGGGGCTGTTGCCGACATATCCGTGGAACTCGGCGATCCGACCGAGGCGATCGCAGACCAGGACGCACTTCGCAGCCAGTTTGGCAATACCTACGGCAAGCCGATCGCCACGCTTGTCGGCGGACGTACAAACGAGAATGCCGCGACACAACGCACTGTCGGCGTGATCCTTTCCGGCGGACAGGCTCCCGGCGGACACAATGTTATTGCCGGGATCTTCGACGCCCTGAAAGCAGCCAATCCGGACAACCGGCTTCTCGGTTTTCTCGCCGGGCCCGGAGGCCTGATCGACGACAAAAAGATGGAAATCACCGCGGAGTACATGGATGAGTTCCGCAACACCGGCGGGTTCGACATCATCGGCAGCGGCCGCACCAAGATCGAAACACCGGAACAGTTTGCCGCGGTCCGTGAGACGTGTAAGCGAAACTCCGTGGATGCGGTGGTCGTGATCGGGGGCGACGACAGTAACACCAACGCAGCACTCCTCGCCGAGTATTTCGCCGCAAACGGGGACCCCGTGCAGGTAATTGGCGTCCCCAAGACGATCGATGGTGATCTCAAGAACGAGTATATCGAGACCTCCTTCGGGTTTGACACCGCGGTGAAAACCTATTCCGAACTGATCGGGAACATCGAACGCGACGCGAACAGCGCGAAGAAATACTGGCACTTCATCAAACTGATGGGACGCAGCGCCAGCCACATCGCCCTTGAATGCGCGCTACAGACGCAGCCGAACGTCTGCATCATCTCCGAAGAGGTCAAAGAAAAACGCCAGACCCTGAACGATATCGTCGCGTCTATCGTGGAGATCATCGTTGCGCGGGCGGAACAGGTTGAAAACTTCGGGGTCGTTCTTGTTCCGGAGGGGCTGAACGAGTTCATTCCGGAGGTGGGCGCGTTGATCCACGAGCTGAACGATCTGCTTGCCACCGACAGCAATTATTTCACGCAACTCAGGACGTTTGAGGATCAGGCGGAATGGGTCAATAAGAATCTGGGGAGGAACACCTCGTACGTATTCTCTTCACTTCCCAACAGCATTCAACGCCAGTTGCTTATGGATCGCGACCCCCACGGAAACGTTCAGGTCTCCCGAATCGAGACGGAAAAACTGCTGATCGAGATGGTTGAGGACAGTCTGCGGGAACGCACGGCGAAAGGCACCTATACCGGGAAATTCAGCTCGCAGCACCACTTTTTCGGCTACGAGGGACGCTGCGCGTTTCCCAGCAATTTTGACGCCGATTACACCTACGGATTGGGGTACGGCGCGTTCCTTCTGATCGCAAACGGCCTCACCGGGTATATTTCCAGCGTTCGGAACCTGGCAAAACCGGCCGAAGAGTGGGTTGCCGGGGGTATCCCCCTCACCATGATGATGAACATGGAGCAACGCCACGGCTCGCAGAAGCCGGTGATCCGCAAAGCGCTGGTAGAACTGGACGAAGCTCCGTTTCGCCGATTTGCCGCGGAGCGGGAGGCGTGGGCTAAGGAGACCTCCTTCACCAACCCCGGTGCGATTCAGTACTACGGCCCCGACGAGGTGTGCAATATGCCCACCATGACGCTCCAGCTGGAACACGGCCTGGAGATTTAACCCCTTACTCCGGACGGTCAGTGCCGCCCCGGTGCGGCCTGATTGAGCCGGGATGGATGTTGGAGGCGTTCATCGCCGCGACGGCGTGAGCGCGCTCCAGTGCGATATCGAGGGTCCCGCCGGCGGCGAGCTCGTGAAGCAGCCCCGCAGCAAAGGAGTCTCCGCTTCCGATCGCGTTTACCGCGGTGATCTCCAGCGGTGGAGACTCAAGCAGCCCCCCGTCTTCACCGAGATACAGCGCCGGCTCCCTGCCGCGCGTCACAATCGGGACGATACCCATTTCACGGACGGCGCGCATGTGGGTCTGCGCCGTCCGGAGCACCTCCTCATCGCGGGTATGCTCGGCCAGCCCCTTGGCCCCGCCAAAGAAAAACGTCGCCGCAAACTCCACCAGGTTGATCTTCAGGATATTCGGCCGTTCTCCCGGCGGATTCTGCAGCGTTTTCTGCAATGGAACGCCCCGGTAATCGGCAAAGACGTGCAGCCCGGCTCGGCGCGCCATCGATGTGAGCCGCGCGGGCAGATCCTCCGTGTACCCCGGCGCCAACGAACCGGCAAGAACCACCGTGTTGCAGCGCTCAAGAAGCGTGCAAAACCGATCGACCAGCGCCTGTTCGACCGTCGCGGTTACCGCTGAAGCGGGTTCAATCAGCTCCGTCGCAGTGGCGTTCTGCCGATCCACCACGGTAGTGCACGTCCTGATCGCCGAACCGCCGGGTACGTCGGTCACGTCTATTCCGTCACGTTCACACATCGCGAGAAAGCGTTCGCGTTCCGGCCCGCCGAGATGCGTCAGATGAACCGCCTCTTCACCGAGTTGACTCAGCACGCGGGCAACGTTGAGCCCTTTTCCGGCGACGTCGTACCACGTCTCGACGGCGCGGTTCACCTCCCCCACCTGCAGGGTTTCAAACACCATCGTCGTTTGAAGCGTCGGGTTGAACCCGACCACCAGGAACGGACCCGCCGGCGGTACGGTCCAGGGGTTCCTCCCGCCGCCGGTGTTTACGCCTGAGCTGGTGTTTGGGCTGGAACTGGTGTTTCCCCTGGCTCCGTCGTTGGATGTACCGCTCACAGGACCGCCCCCAGAACCGCGGCGATCTCCTCCGCGGAGAGCGGAACAGGATGGTTCTTCACCCCGCTGGCCGCCGCCAGTTCCCGGAGCTCCGCGGCGGTAAACCCGAACTCGCCAAGTCGGGGAAGCGATTCCGCCCACTGCCCGAGCGTCTCCACCAGGCGCTCCACCGCCTCTGTTGCCGGCGCGCCCGCACCGGGCCGGGAAGCGGCTGCGGCCCCACCCGCATCTGAAGCCGCCACTTCCATCACCACAGCCACCTCCGCGTAGCGCCGGCGGGCGCCCGCAGTGGCCTCATCACCGGCGGCGACGGTGGCGGCGATCGACGGCGCGAGGCACAGGCCGCCCACCACGCCGTGGGGCACCGCGTGCCGCGCCCCAAGGGGTGAGGCGACGCCGTGAACGACGCCCAGGCCCACTGCGGCGAGGCCAACGCCGCTGATATAGGCTGCAAGGGCCATGTCCGTGCGGAGTTCCGGCGTGTCTTCGCCCGCGAGGAGGCGCGGGAACGCGTGCCCCGCGCGGCGCAGACCTTCAAGGGCCAGTGCGTCGGTGAGGGGGTTGGCCGCGACGGACAGGTACACTTCGATCAGTTGGGTGATCGCGTCCAGTCCACTCGCCCGGGTGACGCTGTCGGGGCACCCGAGGTGGATAACGGGGTCGATCAACGCGACCCGGGGAATGTAGTTGTCGTGGCGAAGCGATTTTTTGAATCCGTCGGGACCGACGGAACTCAACACGGCGTTTTTTGTCGCCTCGCTGCCGGTACCTGCAGTGGTCGGGGCGACGATCAGGGGGAGCGTCGCGCCGGTGGGAGTGCGCGTTCCCACTCCTTCAAGGTAGTCGCCAATTCCGACCGATCCGCCGTCTCCGGCGTCGCCTGTCGCATCAGCCGCCCCCCCTCCGTCCCCGACCTCTTTGCGCTCCGCGGTCATCGCCAGCAGGGCCGCAAGCGCCTTTCCGGCGTCGATTACGCTGCCGCCGCCGATCGCTACCACCGCCTGGCACGCCGGTGCATCCCGGAGCACCTCATCCCGGAATCGATCGACCGTGTCCGGACTCGGTTCGCCGCGGACAGTGAAATCGAGAAATTCGATCCCCCTCGTCACCAGCCCGTTTGTGATCTCACTCCAGGTCTCGGTTCCCCGCACCGATCGCCCTCCGGTGACGATCGCAACGGTCTCAAATTTGCGCCGCGCAAGCGTCTCCGGCAGGTCCGATAGAATCCCCGCTCCGACGTGAAGTTCCGGCTGTCGTGGAAGAACAAACTGCATCACGCCTCCCGCACGGGCACACTCACCCGTTGCTGTTCCGGATCGGGATTGCGACGAAACAGGACTGCCGTATGCCCCACCGTCGCGACGATCTGCGCCCCGAGTTCGCTTCCGATCTGCTCCGTCAACTCCCGCGTCTCGGACTTGAAGTTTACAAACCGAATTTTGATCAACTCATGTTGGGTGAGTTCCCGGTCGATATGTTCCCGCAATTCCACGGTCAATCCGTTCCGTCCGACCGATGCCACCGGTCGCAGGTGGTGAGCGCTCCGCAATAACGCCGCCCGTTGGTATCCTTGTAGTTTCTGATCTGTGTCCATTGCTTCTATCGTACACTCTGTAACCAAAATACGTCCACGTGGTTTGAGTCTATGTGTGTTCGGTTTCATTTGATCAATTTTTAACATTTCGGTCGAATAATTTACCGAGAATTTCGGTTGTGTCCCACCGAAAACAGCATTATCATTAGGGGACAAACTACGATAGGCAGGTAACTGCCAGTCAACTTTTCGTCAGGAGGATCTTATGAAGAAGTTCGCCCTTACTGTAGGGGTTCTACTGCTCGCTGTTTCAATGGTGGCAGTGGCTCAAAACGTGGACGATAGCTTTTCGTCAATGCGCAACTGGGAAGTCGGTGACGGCGACTGGGTCGTTCGGGGTGGCCGCCTGGTACAACAAGATGCGGACAGCGTCCTCGCACGCATCGATCGTCGCGTTCGCCAGAGTGGCGAATACGAACTCGAGTTCACGATCCGCTACGTCGACGGTGGTTACAAGAGCATGGAAGACTTCGAGAACGGCATATATCACGCCGGTTTCGGGATCCACCTCGGGGTGGAAAACCCCGCTCTTGGACGAGCGTCCTGGGGTGCCGGTGAAAGCTATTTGCTGTGGCTCAACCTGGATACGCGCCCGGCGACGCGGCGCAACAGTCCGGAACACTACGGGTTCCGCGCCCAGGTCTACGAGAGCACCAGCAACACCGCAATGACACTGGCTCGTGATTCCGCTATCAGACGCGATCCCGCCATCAGCCGGGTCACCGTGGACGACTACGTGAGCATTGACATTCTCGGGGCACTGCGCGCGTGGGGTGTGGATCTCTCCATTGACGATCTCGGACGCTACCTCAACGAGGAAGTTCCGGTGAATATCCGGGTGAATACGCGTACCGGGCGTATCGGCGTACTCGACCCGACCGCTCCCGTCCGCTTCTACTTCAACGTGGATCCCAGCGTACTCGCTGGTAACTACGTCTCTCTGCGGACAAACAGTCTCGCGGCAAGCTACAACTACTTCACGGTAGACTGAGCCGACGACACGGAGTAATTCTCTGTTGTTCCAAAGATGGGCCGGGTGCGTGCACCCGGCCTTTTTTATTGCTGCGTTTTCCCGGGTCATTTCTTCGCAGCTACGAGCGTTCCTGTGGTACAATCCCCCACATGAGTATGACAATTCCCCAACTCGTGCAGAACATCGCACACCAGTATCCCGACAACACCGCGCAGCTCGTGAAAGACGATGCCGGCGTCTTTCACCCGCGATCGTGGCAGGAACTTCGCATCACCGTCGATCGGTTTGCAGCGGGGTTACAGACGATCGGCGCAACGCGCGGTGGTCATATCGGACTTATCTCGGAGAACCGCGCGGAGTGGTTTGTCGCCGACCTGGCCACGATGACGATTGGCGCGGTGGATGTACCCCGCGGCAATGACGCGACCAACGGCGAGCTCCAGTTCATTCTCAGCGTTACCGAGGCGGCGATAATCATCGTTGAAAACGATACGCAACTGCAGAAGGTGCGCGCGCTTGCAAAAGATCTCCCGGCTATGCGGTATCTCATCCAGCTTGATGACAGCTACACGCCATCCACGGAAGTGCCCAAATCCGTCACTATCATGAATTACAGCGAGGTTCTGACCGCCGGCGCGCGTGCGATGGAGGAAGATCCGGAACGGATCGAACGGGAACGGGACCAGGGGAACGAGCACGATGTTGCGACGATCATTTTCACCTCCGGGACCACCGGCGAACCGAAGGGAGTTATGCTCACTCACCGGAACTTTCTGCACCAGGTGGAGAACGTACCACAGCTTATTGATGTCGGCCCCGAGAATATCTGGCTGTGTGTCCTCCCTGTGTGGCATTCGTTTGAGCGCATCATGCAATACGTGGCGATGGGGCGTGGATCGGCTCTCGCCTACTCCAAGCCGATTGGAAAGATCATGCTTGAGGACTTTCAGAAAGTGCGGCCCACCTGGATGGCCAGCGTGCCGCGAATCTGGGAGGCGATTCGCGCCGGAATCTATCGCAATATCAAGAAGCAGAGTGCCGTCAGTCAGGCGCTCTTCGCCTTTTTTGTCCGTGTCGGCGGCAGCTGGGCCTCCTTGCGCGACATGTTCACCGGTCGACTGCCCCGCTTTCACAAACGCGTCCGTATCCTCGACAGCGCCCTCGCGGCGGTTCCCCTGCTTCTGTTGACACCCTTCAAATTGCTCGGTGACGCCCTGGTGTTTCGAAAGATCCAGGCACGCTTAGGCGGCCGTTTCAAGGCGGGAATATCCGGCGGGGGCGCCCTGCCGCAGCATGTCGACCGCTTTTTCTCGGCGGCGGGTATCCTGCTTCTTGAAGGGTACGGCCTGACGGAGACCGCGCCGGTACTCGGTGTTCGCGCCCAGAACCATCCCGTTCCGGGTACGGTCGGGCCGGTCTTTCCCGGCACGGAAATCCGAATCGTCGGTGAAGACGGTACCGTCCTGGGCCCGGGTGAGCAGGGAGTGGTCCACGCGCGGGGTCCTCAGATCATGACGGGGTATTACAAGCGTCCGGACCTGACCGAGCAGATTATCTCCTCCAACGGCTGGCTCGATACCGGGGATCTCGGCATGCTGACGTGGGACAACGAGCTCAAGATCACCGGTCGAGCCAAGGACACCGTTGTCCTCCTTGGCGGGGAAAATATAGAGCCGGCCCCGATTGAGGAACGTCTGCGGGCGTCTGAGTTTATCGCTCAGGCGGTGGTGCTCGGGCAGGATCAGAAATTTCTCGGAGCGCTCATCGTCCCCGATTTTGAAGCCCTCGATGCGTGGACGGAAACCGAACGGGTAACGGCGGCATCGCGGGAAGAGCTGGTGGAAGACCCGAAAGTACGGTCGATGTACAATCAGGTGATCTCGGGGATCGTCAACGCCCAGAACGGGTTCAAATCGTTTGAGCAGATCTACCGGTTCCAGATTCTCCCAACTGACTTCACCGTGGGAGAAGAGCTCTCGGCAAAGCAGGAGATAAAACGGCACGTTATAGACGCGCGCTACAAGACGCAGATCGCCCAGCTGTTCACGTAGCCTCCGACAGGTTTATGCGGATGGAGCGGCGTCTTCCGCAGCGCTCAGGAGCTCTCGAAGCTCCTCTACCAGGTAGTGCATCGCCACCGTGTCGACGGCACAGTAGCGCAGGATTTCTTCGGTGGTTGGAAGGTAGGCGGACGGCGTGGGTCCCACGGTGTCCAGTACGGTGTTGACGCCCTCTGCCGCCGCGGCGGCCGCCGAACGCCGCCATGTCTGCCCGGTGGGCGGCTCCGCCACCGCGCGGTCGTACAGACGCATGTAGCCGAGATTGGCGTGCATGCCATCCCTGACCGGCGATTCCCGGTACCCCGCATGTCGCGTATACACCGGCAACAGACGCTTGAGCGACACTTTTCCGCGCTGCTCCGGGTGGTACACCCAGAACTCGGCGAAGGGGTCGAGCAGATCCACGATCCGTTTCACCAATGCGTCCGCACCGGCCTCATCCTCCGCGGTACGGGAAAGCTGGCGGATCATCGCCGTTTCAAAGTTCTTGCTGAACACGATAATGCTCCCCTGCTCTCCAACCGTTTCACAAAGCCAGTGGTACATTTCCCGCCGCTGGTCGCATCCGGGGTCAGCAACAAACGACTGCGCTTCCAGATCCATTCCCGGCGCGCGCTGGATGTGAACCGACGCGACGACCGGAGTATGTCCGTACGGTGATAACCCGTTGAACGGCGGAAGCGCGGGCGCAAACGCTTCGAAATCCAGATACCAGAGGGGATAGTCGAGGGCGCCGAGGAACGCCTCGAGCCGCCTCCCGTCCACGTGAACGGAGTCACCGCGAACAGTCTGCACTTGTATTCGTTGACGCTCGGTGAGTCGGACGTTGTCCAGGGCGTCGTCCCGCAGGTCGGTTATCCCCGCCGCAACAAGTTCCCGTCCGCGAGCACCGCCTTTGTGCAGCGTCAGGGGATGGTAGCGGTCCAGCCCGGCCCGGGGGCGCGGGACGCACAGTTCACACCGTTGGTCGCACTCGTAGGTGGATATAACGGTCCATTCCGCCACCACCGCGGCTTTCATTGCGGCGAGGTCGGCGTCAACGCGTTGGCGCCCTTTTCGCGCCCGCTTGAGCAGATTGCTTTCGAGGTACAGCTCTGCTCCGTCCCCGGGAGGGTCACCGTCACGGGAAAGCTCTTTACGCAAATAGTACAGGTGCAACCCGCCAAGCGGGATCGCCGCCAGATCCGCGGCCCGCGCGACCAGCGCCGCTTCGGTATGGTACATTCCGCGAACGCCGGTTGCCGGGCGGTACAGGGCGAACTCGTAGGCGTCAATCCTGGCGTGGTATACGCCGTGGTCGACCAGGACAACCGAGTCTCCGGCGATCAAAACGCCGTGAATAAACTCCCGGCGGGCGGCGATCGCCTCAGCGGTCGCCTCCGCCCATGCGATGATCGTCTCTGCCTCGCGACTCAGGACCGGAAACATCGCCACTGCAGGGCGCCCGTCGGTGAGCGGATACGGATGTGCCGGATCCCGCGCACGGAGCGCAATAGAATCTGCGATGACCCGCGCAGTTTCGCGGAGGTTTGCCTCGCCGGTCATCTCCGTCGGCAGAACTGGACGCGGCAGCATCGGATGCGCCTCGGAAAAGTCGTGAGCGGCGGGTGCACAGTGGCGTATCCACTGGCGGCGGCACCGCGCCCAGAGGAGAACGTCCGCAGTCGAAAAAAACATCAGGTTTCTTCGAAGGAGCACCGCTCGTAGGTATCAATCGCGATTTGCAGCTCCTCGTTGGTGGGTTCAACGATGATCGTCGTCGGTGAATAGTCTTTGGATATGATCCCTTCCCGCGGCCCGTTTTCCAGGTTCTTGCGGTAGTCCATGACGATACCGAGGTTTTCCAGACGATGACAGATACGCTCGCGCATGCGGGTTCCGTACTGGCCGATTCCCCCGGTAAACACGAGCAGATCGACTTTGACGATGTTGGCCGCATAGGAGCCGATGTACTTGCGCACGCGGTAGGCGTACACGTCCAGCGCTTCAATCGCGTTGCGGTCACCGCGCTCAGCCGCCTCTTCCAGATCGCGGAGGTCGTTGGATTTCTCCGAGAGGCCGAGCAGGCCACTCTCTTTGTTCAGCATCTGGTTGAGCTCTTCTGCCGTATATCCGCGTTCCAAAAGGTAAAAGATGATCGACGGGTCTATGTCACCGCTGCGGGTACCCATCATGAGCCCTTCAAGCGGGGTGAAGCCCATAGAGGTGTCGACCGATTTACCGTCCTGGATCGCCGTGATGGAGGCGCCGTTCCCCAGATGACACGAGATCACGTTGGTGTTGTCCACCGAGCGTTTGGCGTATTTCACCGCCTGGGTGGCAACATACCGGTGCGACGTACCGTGAAACCCGTATCGTCTGATACGGTACTTGTCATAGAGCGACCGCGGCAGCCCGTAGAGGTAGGCCGCCGGCATCAGCGTCTGATGAAACGCCGTATCAAAGACCGCAACCTGGGTTCGGTCGGGGAACAGCTTACGCGCCTCTACAATACCGGTGAGGTTCGCCGGGTTGTGCAGCGGCGCAAGCTCGATGTTTTCCTCAATCGCCGCTACGACATCGTCGTCGATGACCACCGTCTCGGCGTATTTTTCCCCGCCGTGGACCACCCGATGACCGACGCCGGAGACCTCTTCCAGGGCGTCGATAATGCCGTTGTGCTCATCGGTGAGGGCGTCAGTCACCAGGCCCAGCGCGTCTTTGTGGTTCTCCGCCGGTCGTTCCAGCTCCATGGAGCCGTTCCACCCGCTTTGGCTCAACACCGTCCCGGGCGCACCGATTCGTTCCACCACGCCCTTTCCGATGCTTTCCCGGCTCGGCATGTCGTAAATTTCATATTTCAACGACGAGCTGCCGCTGTTAATGACCAGTATCTTCCAACCGTCCTGAAGTGTCCGTCTCGGCATATCGATGTTCCTTTGCCGGTGGTATTGTTCTCAGCGCTCTGTCACAATCTGCGGCGGTGTTCCCGTTGCCGCAGCAAGGGAGCTTATACCGAGGTTGTACAGGATATCTGTGTTTTCCGGATCAAGCTCCAGCGCGGCGATGAAATCCGTTGTTGCGATTCGGTACGCCGCCCGGGCGAACCGGAC
>JAQIBO010000286.1 GCA_027859055.1 Spirochaeta sp. | reverse complement strand
CTTTTCACACGCCTTTTCAAACCCTTCCAGATCCACAACCAGGCCATGTTCCGCCGCCAGCTCCTGGGTGATCTCCAGGGGGAAGCCGTAGGTGTCGTACAGTTTGAACGCCAGGCGTCCCGGGATTTCCTTGCGGTTACCTTTCTGAAGATTGGGCAACATCTTTTCGAACTCCCGTTCACCGTTCTGCAGCGTCTTGAGAAAGCGCTCTTCCTCTTTCGCAAGCTCCTCCAGGATGAACGAGGCCCGGTTGCTCAGGATCGCGTACGGATCGGTGTAGATATCTATCACGACCTGGGCGGGCTGCACGAGAAACTCGCCATCCAGCCCCAGCTTGCGCCCGTGGCGCATTGCGCGCCGGATCAGGCGCCGCAGGACGTATCCCTGAGCCAGATTGGAGGGTGTCACGCCCTGTTCGTCACCAAGTACAAACGTGGCCGTCCGAACGTGATCGGCGATAATCCGAATTGAACGGTCCCGCTCCTCGTCATCGCCGTAAGTCGCCCCGGTGAGCTCTTCGATCTTTTCGATGATCGGCCGGAACACCTCCGTATCGTAGACCGACTTCTTCCCCTGCAGGATCGCGATCGTGCGCTCCACTCCCATACCGGTATCGACGCATTTGCGTGCCATCGGCGTGTAGGTGCCGTCGGCATCCTTGTTGTACTGCATGAAGACGTCGTTCCACACTTCGAGGTATTTGCCGTCCGAGACGCCGGGGCGGCTTTCCGCGGTGCCGGGAATGCCGGTGTCGATAAACATCTCCGAGTCGGGGCCGCACGGGCCGGTCTGGCCGGCAGGGCCCCACCAGTTGTCACCGCGTCCGAGGTAGTAAATGCGATCCCGCGGTACCCCCACATCCGCCCAGATATCCGCGCTTTCATCGTCCCGGGGCACACCGTCGTCACCGGCAAATACGGTAATGGAGATACGGTCCGGATCGATTCCGAGCCACTGGTCGCCGGTGAGAAATTTCCAGCTCATCCGGATCGCGCCGTCTTTGAAATAGTCGCCCAGGGACCAGTTGCCGAGCATCTCGAAAAAAGTGAGAGGGCTGGTGTCTCCGACTTCATCGTTGTCCCCGGTGCGGATGCATTTCTGGACGTTGACCAGCCGATCCCCCGCGGGGTGCGGCTCACCAAGGATGTAGGGGACCAACGGGTGCATGCCCGCGGTCGTAAAAAGGACGGTCGGATCGTTTTCGGGAATCAGTGATTTCCCGGAGATCTCGGCGTGTTCGTGTTCGGTAAAAAATTGAATATACTTCCGGCGCAGTTCTCGTGCTGTCATAGTTTCCCTATGATAGAAAAACGACGCCCTCAGGTCAACGAATCGGGCGTTTCAGAGCGCTCTTCATCGAGAAACTCGGGGAAAACGTACAACATCACCCCCGCTTCACTGACCCGTACATCGGCAAAACCCTGCCGGACGAGGCGGTCCAGGGCGTTTCGCGCCTTTTCCACACCCACTTCCGCGCTCAGTGCAACCCGGGCGGGCGTAACGATCCCGTCGCGCGCCGCGGCAACGGTCAAAATCGCCTGTTCCAGGTTTTTCGGCTTTCCATGCCGGCGATACCGGCCCGGAAACGCAGGAGGTGAATCGCGGTACGGCCCGTCAGCCCGGTGCACCGACGCGCCGGACAGGTGAATCTCGCCGTCAAGAATACGTTCCCGCCGCTCTCGCGCCCGCGCCTGGTGCACCAGCTGTGGCATCGTGAACGCGTCATACAGCGTTCCCAGCCCGAACAGCCCCAGCGTCATAACGTACAGAAAGCCGGTAACCGGCTTTCCGAGATAAAAACGGTGTAAGCCGGCGATGCCGGTCAGCGAGGGCAACCAGAAGAGGTACGCCAGTCCGATATCGGTTCGTCTCACTCGACCCACTCATCTTCGCCGGGCAGACGAATTACAATCTCCCCGTTTATCGCCATTTCGCGCATAAGCGTCATAAAATCGGCGGTGACCCGGTCCACGTCTGCCCTGCGCATCGGGCCCAGGGATTCGCGGTGCATGAGAATCATCTCCCGCCGCCGTTCACTGAGGTTCGCGGTGATCCGCTGGGCGACCTGGGCGCGTTTCCCCTTCAGGACCGTCGCAATGTCGATATCGTCCAGGCGTTGCAGGATTTTCTGAATGTCGCGATCGCTGATGTACAGCAGGTCCTCCGGCGAGTTCAGTTGCCGCCGGACGTGTTCTTCGACTTCCGCATCGCCGTTGCGAAGATCGTGCAGAATCCGGTCACTGCTGCTGAGGTCCATGTACCGGAGAATCTCGGCCAGTGCCGCCTCACCGTCCACCTCGTCTCCGCCGGGACGCTGAATCCCCTCGAGGCGGCGCCGAAGCGTGGTTTCAATCGCGGTAACCGCCTCCGGCGCAACCGGGCCGATCCGGGCAAGCCGTCGGACGACTGCGGCCTTGCGATCGCCCTCGAGGGCGGCGAGGAGGCGTGCCGCCGCCGCTTTGGGCATATTGGCGCACATGATCGCCAGGGTGGCCACGCTCTCCTCGCGAACAAGCCCCGAAAGCTGATGACCGTCAGCCTCTTCGAGAAACGCAAAACGCGACGGGCGCTCATCAGGAAGAATTTCGTAGAAGCGCCGATCACCGTCTTCAGCTCCAAAGGCGCGTATGAGGATCTCCCGGGCGGCTTCAGGACCGACCCGCGTCTCCCCACCGGCGAACGGACGGATACCGCCGCGGTCACCGTGTATTTCGGCGCCGAATTTGCTGAGGATGCGAAACGCCTCATGGCGGGAGATCGGCGGTAAGTGCGCCATCGTATCGAGAATTGAACGCGATTCCTCATCGGGAAGGTGTTTGAGAATTGCCGCCGCTTCGGCGCGTCCGATTAACGCGAGATATCGGGCAACGTCGGTCCGTGCGGACGTCTCCGGCGCCTGTCGCACGTCTGTGTCCGCGCTGGACGGTACTTTCACGAGTCCCTGCGCCTTTTTGTACGCCTGCGCCCCGCGCGGGTTTTGTTCGGCCATCGGCTTATGATGCGGCAGGCATCGGTTATCGGTCAACAGGTCGCCTTGGCGATGCGGTGACGCCGATGAGGTTGACATGTCGGCGGATTTTCTGGTACAAACCTCCATACGAAATGCCGCTGTAGCTCAGTCGGGAGAGCAGAGGACTGAAAATCCTCGTGTCAACGGTTCAATTCCGTTCGGCGGCACATCGTGGACCGGTTCCTTCGGGAGCCGGTCTTTTTTTGTGCCCCTGCCGGGCGCACCACCAATAAAAATGGCCGCCCCACTACTGGGACGGCCATGCAACTACCGTTATCTACGGTTTCGCCGGGAGCGGGATCAGCGGTTCTTGAGAACTGCCTGAGCCGCCGCAAGGCGCGCGATCGGAACGCGGAACGGTGAACAGCTGACGTAGTTCAGGCCGGTGCGGTAGCAGAACTCCACCGACTTGGGCTCACCACCGTGCTCTCCGCAGATACCGACTTTGAGATCTTTCTTGGTACTGCGTCCTTTTTCCGTTCCCATTTTGACGAGTTGTCCAACACCTTCCTGATCGAGTACGGCAAAGGGGTCATACTCAAGGATACCGTCTTCCACGTACTGGGGAAGGAAGCTGCCCACATCGTCCCGGCTGTATCCAAACGCCATCTGCGTCAGGTCATTGGTACCGAAACTGAAGAAGTCCGCGTGTTCGGCGACCTCGTCTGCGGTGAGTGCCGCCCGGGGAATTTCGATCATCGTCCCGATCTTGTACTCGACTTTCTGACCGGACTCGGAGATCACCCGCCTGGCAACCTCGTCCGCGTTATCACGCAGGATCTTGAGCTCCTGGTACGTTCCGACGAGGGGAATCATCACCTCGGGATACACGGTGCCCCCGGCCTTGGCAACGGCCGCGGCGGCTTTCATGATCGCTTCCACCTGCATGTCGTAAATCTCAGGATAGGTAATTCCGAGACGACATCCGCGGTGCCCGAGCATCGGGTTCAACTCATGAAGGGAATCGATCTTGGCTTTCAGCTGATCAACGGTAATTCCGCCGAGCTTGGCCAGTTCTTTGATCTGCGCCTCTTCCTGCGGAACAAACTCATGCAGCGGGGGATCGAGGAGGCGCACGGTGACGGGAAACCCGTCCATCGCCTTGAAAATCCCTTCAAAGTCTTTTTGCTGCAGGGGCAACAGTTTTGCCAGCGCTTTTTCCCGGGCGCTTTTGTCCTCGGCGACGATCATCTCCCGGAAACTGCGGATCTTGTCCTCTTCAAAGAACATGTGCTCCGTCCGGCACAGGCCGATACCTTCGGCACCGTAGTCGCGGGCGACCTTCGTATCGTGAGGAGTATCCGCGTTGGTGCGAATACCGAACTTCTGGTCTGTGAGACCCGGACGCTTGGCGGTAGCACGAACTTTGTCGGTCCAGGAAAGGAACCGGTCCAGCTCTGCACTGACTTTGGGTTCGATAACCGGCATTTCACCAGAGAAGACCTCGCCGGTGGAACCGTCAATCGTGATGAAGTCACCCTCTTTGTACTGCTTGCCTTCAACGGTCATTACTTTATTGCTGACTTCGACCGCTTTACAGCCGGCAACACAGGGGGTACCCATGCCGCGGGCAACAACAGCGGCGTGACTGGTCATACCACCGGTTGAGGTCAAAATGCCCTCGGCGGCGTGCATACCACCGATGTCTTCGGGGCTGGTCTCGCGACGGACGAGAAGAACTTTCTTGCCGTCCTTCACCCACTCTTCGGCGTCGTCTGCAGTGAAGACGATCTGTCCCGCGGCGGAACCGGGGGAGGCGTTCAGCCCCTTGGCGATCGCCTTGTTTTTCTTCTTGGAAAGCGGATCGATCATCGGATGGAAGACCTGATCAAGCTGCTGGGGTGTGACCCGGGTGACCGCTTTCTCCTCGTCGATGACGCCCTCGTCGACCATGTCCACGGCAACCTTGATCGCCGCAGCACCGGTGCGCTTTCCGTTACGGGTCTGAAGGATATACAGCGAACCCTGTTGGATTGTGAACTCCATATCCTGCATGTCCTGGTAATGCGCTTCCAGTTTGGCGCGGACATCCTCAAGCTGCTGGTAGATCTCGGGACTCTGGTCCGCGAGGGTCGACAGCGTCTTCGGTGTCCGGATACCGGCAACAACGTCCTCACCCTGGGCGTTCATCAGGTACTCACCGTAGAAGACCTTTTCACCGGTGGATGGGTCGCGGGAGAAACAGACACCCGTTCCCGAGTCATCACCGAGGTTACCGTACACCATGGAAACGATATTGACGGCGGTCCCGATCAATCCCTTGATGTCGTTAATCCGGCGATAGGTAACCGCTTTGGGGTTGTTCCAGCTGCCGAAAACTGCGCTGGTCGCGTCCCACATCTGTTTCACCGGGTCCTGCGGAAACGGTTCGCCCGTCGCTTTCTGGTAAATCGTCTTGTACTCTTCGGTCAGCTTGGCAAGATCGGATGTATCAAGGTCGGTATCTTCTTCAACACCTTTTGCTTTTTTGGCAGCCTCGAGGGCGTGTTCATACGGCTCAATTGACGTGCCTTTAACAACATCGCTGAACATCTGGATAAAGCGACGATACGCGTCCCAGGCGAACCGCTCGTTTCCGGAAACGTTGGCGAGTCCCTTGACCGCGTCGTCGTTCATACCGAGGTTAAGGACGGTGTCCATCATGCCCGGCAGCGACTCGGCAGCACCGGACCGGACGGAAACAAGCAGCGGATCCTTGGCGTCGCCAAGTTTCTTGCCCATCAGTTTCTCCAGGCGTTCGAGATGTTCCATCACCTCTTTTTCGAGGCCGGCGGGATAGGTGTTGTCGTTCTCAAAGAACTCGCGACATGTTTCGGTCGTGATCGTGAACCCCGGAGGAACCGGGACCCCGATACTCGACATCTCGTGCAGGTTGGCGCCTTTGCCTCCCAGCAACTGTTTCATCTTTGCCGAACCCTCGGCTTTGCCGTTTCCAAAAAAATAGACACGTTTGTCTGACATGGTTAAATAACCCCCGATACTGTATTGATTTGTTAGCTGAGTCAGGTAGCTTTACTGGGAAATAAGCCTATATAAAAGCAGCCCCGCTGTCAACGCAACGTTGACGGCGGGGCTGGTGCAGGTGCAGGTGCAGGTCAGCCGATGTACGATTCCAGGTACTGCGCCCGGTTGGGATGCTGCAGGCGTCGCAACGCCTTCTTCTCGATCTGACGGATTCGTTCCTTTGTCAGGCTGTAGCGATCGCCGATCTCTTTCAGGGACAGCGGACTGCGTCCGTTCAGACCGAACCGAAACTGAATAATTTCAGCTTCCTTTTCAGTAAGGGTCTTCAGGACATCGTTGATATCTTCCTTCAACGAGCGCTCAATCGTCAGCGATTCCGGCTGCACGTAGTGTTTATCCTCGATGAAGTCACCAAGAACGGAAGAATCTTTTTCGTTGTAAACCGGCGTTTCCAGGGAAACAAGGTCGCGCGAGATGTTGACCAGGTCGGCAACATGCTCGGCGGTCATATCAAGGGTATGGGCAATTTCCCGAATCTCCGCCTCTTCGCCTTTTGAACCGGTTATCTCTTTCCGGACCTTTTCGATCTGGACAAGTTCGTTTGCGCGGTTCAGGGGCAGACGGATCATGCGGGATTTTTCGCAGATCGCCTTCAGGATCGCCTGGCGAATCCACCATACTGCGTAGGAGATGAAGTGATAGCCTTTATCAACATCGAACCGCTCAATCGCGTTCATGAGCCCGATGTTACCCTCACTGATGAGGTCCGAGAGGGGCAGGCCCTGGTTTTGATACTTTTTCGCCACATTAACGACGAATCGGAGGTTGGCCTGAATCAGTGCATCTTTGGAGTCCTGGATACCCTTGGCGGCCCGTCGTGCGTGATAATTTTCCTCTTCTCGCGTCAGAAGCGATACTTTGTTGATCTCTTTCAGGTACATCGAGAGGACGTTGTCATCGTCACTTCGGCGCGTCGTTGTGGTTGCCGGTCGCTTTCGTGTTGCAGTTGCAGTCATTCGTTGCCTCCGCCTACTACTAAGCAATCGATGTGCCAACGGGAAAATCTTACGTTTTTTTCAAACAAGTCATTATGAGGTAACAATTTAGATACCTGACCCGAATCCGCCGGTACGTCCGCGGAATGATCAAAATGCGTCATAACGACCCATATTTGGAATCTTGCCGAAAAACAGGGTGAAAATGCCCCGGATAGTGATGAATCGACGCATTTTCGCGTTTTTCTTGACCGTACGGCCTCCCATCGGTATATTTGCCGCGGATTAATTCTCCGCAAAACAACACATATACTGAAAGATGTATTAGGAGGGCAGCATGACTGTTAAACCGCTGGGTGACCGTGTACTGGTCAAAATGGAGCAGGAAGAAGAGAAAACCAAGAGTGGTTTGTTCATTCCTGAAACCGCGCAGGAAAAGACGCAGATCGCGTCGGTCGTTGCAGTTGGTGATGATGAGGAAGAGATCACCGTTAAACCCGGCGACCGGGTGATGTTTGACAAATACGCGGGTACTACCGTGAAGATCGGAACTGAGGATCATCTGATTCTGTCGATGGCTGATATTCTGGCGGTCATCGAAGGTTGAGCTGGATGGGGGCGCCGCCGCCCCCGACTGAACGACCGGCCAACGTGGTCGGGTTGTACCGGGACCGCCGACAGGGCGGTCCTTTTTTTTGTCCCGTGAACACGATCCCGGTGGAATATGATCACGTTTCGCGCTGATACCGCGCCAGTCGGCTTGATACCTCCTCCACCAGCGTCTCTCCCGGCGCAACCAGCGGGGCCGCAGGGGGCAGACTGTTCCAGAACACGCGACCGTAGCTCTTGTAGACGATTCGGGGATCCGTTACCACCACGACACCGTAGTCCTCGGTGCGCCGCATGAGCCGGCCAAACCCCTGTTTGAGGCGCATGACCGCCTGAGGCAGACTGAACTCGTAAAACGAGTTACCGCCGCCTTGTTCAACCGCTTCCGATCGGGCGCGCTGAACCGGATCGGTCGGGACCCGAAACGGTAACCGGCACACCACAACCAGTCGCAGCGTCTCTCCCGGCGCGTCGATCCCTTCCCAGAAACTGTCGGTGGCAAAGAGAACGCCGGCGGTATCTTCCAGAAACTGCGCCATCAGACGAGCACGGTCATCACTCCCCTGGCGGTAACAGGGAAAACCACGCTGTTCAAGATACGGCGCCACGCGTTCAAAGACCGCTGAAAGCTGGCGGTACGAGGTGAACAGAACGAGCGCCCCGCCTCCGCTCGCGTTGACAAGGCGCTGGATCAACGTCTCCAGATATTCCTGGTACAACGGCGCATCCGGCATCGGCGCATCCTGAGGCACCGCCAGGGTGACGCGCCGCGGGTAATCAAACGGTGAAGCGAACTGGCCGGTGAGAACGCGATCTGTCTCCAGGGGAACTCCCAGCCGCCCGCCCCAGAAGGAAAACGAGCCGTTGACCGCGAGGGTGGCACTGGTCATCACGACCGTCCCGTACGGTTGATACACCGCCTCTTCCATCAGTGAACGCAGTTCAAGCGGCGTGATGACGACGTTGACCCAACCGCGCCCCCGGCCGTCCCGGCGTCCGTCAAGCCAGAACACCGCGTCAGTTTCGTGTTCGCCACCGGTGAAGCGATCAAGGATCGTTGCGATATCCTGGAGACGGCGGGAAACCGCCACGAACTGGAGAAACGACGGGTCTTCCCGGTACTGGTCGTCTATTCCGCGGACCAGCGCGACCATGCGGGCGGTAAGCACCTGGAGTGCCCGGTTCATATCACTGAACGGCTGCGTCAATTCGGTCCGGAACGCCGGAGCGGTCTCGGCGGTGAAACGCCACGACGCCTCCCCCGCCAGAAACGCGGTCAGACGGGAATTGAACTGTTCCGCCTCCTGGCGCACCCGGTCGAGTTCCGTCTCCACAGCCGAGAGATCCGCCGACGCGGCTCCCAGTCCGGGCAGACGTTCAAGCAGGCCGAACCGGCGGGGACCACGCCGTCGCAATACGCGGCCAAGCTGACGGATAATGCCATGAAAGCTCACACTCTGGGAGAAGAACGATGTCGCCGCGCGCTCCATGTTGTGCGCCTCATCAAAAATGATGCGTTGAAACGCCGGGAGCACGGCGGTTCCCTCCCAGCCCGCTCCGGCCCTGCGGATCGCCAGATCGCTGAAGACAAGGTGGTGATTTGCCACCAGGATCTGCGCTCCTGCAGCGGCGCGGCGCGCCTTCAGGACAAAACACGTCTCCCGGTTCGGGCAGCGCGCCACGGAACAGGAGTCAACTTCACTGTTTACCCGGCTCCACAGCTCGTCAGGCACAAAAAACGGGAGATCGCTCCGGCTTCCGGTAGGAGTGGTCTCCGCCCAGGAGATCAACCCATCCACGTCATCACTATCGGGAAACAGTGAGTTCTCTTCCCGCTGCTCCCCAAGGCGGCGCGGACAGAGATAGTTCCCACGGCCTTTCACCAGAGCCGTCGGGACAGAGGTGCCAAGAGCGCGCTGGACGGTGCGAAGATCGCGATCGATAAGCTGCTGCTGGAGATTAATCGTCGCGGTCGCGATCACAACACGTTCGTGGTTTTTCACCGCCCACGCGACCGCCGGAATCAGATATGCGAAGGACTTCCCGACACCGGTTCCCGCTTCGGCAACCACAATCCGG
>JAQIBO010000245.1 GCA_027859055.1 Spirochaeta sp. | reverse complement strand
TGACTAGCGTCAATTATAATTCCCGCTCAACGACAATTATTTTTCCCGGTTTGTCCGGGGGATAAAGGGATCCTTTCGGTACTCCTCCTCATGGTTTCGGATTCTCTGGCACGTATGGGCGCCAGCGGCGTTTTGGCCCTGCGTTCATGTCAGCTCTTGCCCTTCTGTGCCTGTTCGAGGCGATAACTGGGAAGATTGAGCTCGAGGATCATGCTGTGATGTACCAGCCGGTCGATCGCCGCGTCGGTAGTACCGTTCAACGCTTCCCGACTCGCCTGCGTATCCACCGAACCGATCTCCGGTCGGGCAAATGACGCCGCGACACTGTGGTTTTCCGGATCGAGAAAGGAGTCTGAGCGCATCAGCTCGTCGGGACCGACCAGATATGTTTCCCCGGTCTCTCCCATTCCGGTGCGCTCCTGCATGATGCCGTTAATCGCCTCAAGCGGTAGCTGCAACGCCACCACCATCTCCGTGTCGCCGTTGTTCACAAGCGGCTGCGCGATCAAGGCAGCCGGCACACCACCGGAGGGTTCGTACGGCGCAAAATCCCCGAATCCAAAAGCCTTCGTCTCGATTGCTTGTCGGACGGCGGTTCCAAGACTGGAATCGGAGTATTCTCCGCTTATGATGTTGGTCCTGTAGTCCGCCTCCTGTCCTACCGTGTAGAAGATGTCGCCTTCCGGATGTATAAGAAACAGGTCGTAGTAACCGTACGCATCGATGTAGTTGGTATAGAAGTCGTTCTCCTGACCCGCAAGCGTCGGCGTCAACGCCTCCTCAAGGTTCTGGATCGTAACGATCGCCATCGAAAGCCCCTCAACTGATAACGGCTGGAAGACGGCCATCACGAGATCACCGGCGGCGTTCGTGAACACTTCTTCTCCGTCTTCGCCTCGCAACGCTCCCTCGAGGTATGTCGGGGCAATTTCCGTTCCGTCGTATCCGTAGATATACGTGTCCGGATCGATGTTTTCAAAATCGTTACGAAAGATGATTCGGCCGTTCCGCAACTCGGCGAGGTAGCTTTCGCCCGTTTGTCCGAGGCCGGTGCTAGAGTCCATAATCTCGTTGAGCGCCTCCTCGACAATACCTCCCGGTGCCATTTGATCGACCACAGCGGGGTTTTCGCGGAAAAAGCGCTCAACGGCACGCCGCTGTGAACGTTGAAGCGTGCGTAAACCGGAAAATCCCTCTTGCCGTAGGGAGGCGACGGTATCAACCAACACGTCCATATCACCTTCGCGCTCTTCAAAATAACTGGTTATTTGCCCCGCTTTGATATCACGGACCGCTCGGAGCTGACCGAAGGATGCATCATCCAATGCTGCGGTTGCACTGGTGGCGGCATAATACCCGACTCCGGCCAGGGGGATGAGCCCGACCATCAGAAATAGGCTTATCAGCTTCGGCTTTAACTTGATATTCTTCAGTTTGATCATGATTTTCTCCTCCAGGACATCTGCATCCGTTAGTTTCATTGAAACCTTCTGACCTGGATGCCACACAATCTGTGATTTTCTTGCCACATTTTTCGTGGCATTCGGGGGTTATTCGATGAGGTCGAATGGACTTGGTTGACACTACCGATGACGAAATCGTGAACAACGACGATAGCCTTCAACCGGGACTCCTGTTCCATTCGGCCCTGCCCGGGGCGAAATCGCCTTTGAAAGACTTCTGGCCAACGCGGGGTCCACAGTGGGATGCACTTGGCTTAACTACAGAAGGAGAGCCCCTATTGGTCGAGGCGAAAGGAAATTTAAGGGAGCTGATTTCCCCCGCGTCTCAAGCATCCCCGGGATCAATGGCGCGCATTGAACAGAGCTTGGCCGAAACCAAGGACTACCTTTCAATAAGCGATGATATTCCGTGGACCGGGCGCCTATACCAGTACGCGAATCGGATCGCCCATCTTTACTACTTGAGAATCATCAATGAAATACCGGCACACCTTCTCTTCGTCTACTTCATCGGTGACACAGACGTCGATGGACCTAACACAGTCGAAGAATGGCGAGCGGCTATTACTGTAGCCAAGGCTGTTCTCGGAATCCCCGAAAGACATAAGCTGAAAAAGTTCATCGCCGAAGTCTTTATCGACGTTAGAGAGTTTGAAAAGTGAAAACAGATTCCAACAATGATCAGCTGGAACCAGAAGACATCGTCTGGAACAAGATAACTGACTCTGCCAAGAGACGCATCGATTATCCCGCCTTAGTAGAATCCTTTGAGGAGGTTGGCGATCCAGTTCTCCCTGAAAACATTCTATTTCAAATCATCCTTGGTCGGGCAGTAGGTGAGGATAAAGAGACCATTGCCTCGAAACTTGAGAGCCAACTGATGGTGCTGGGCATAGGGGCAGAGAATGGGACTTTTCTGGAACTTGTTGAAGAGATTGAACCCGCAGTATCCAAGGAGGTGCTGGCAGCAAGCATGGCTTTGGCTTTGTTCCAGGAAGGCAATGATCCAATCGATGTACTGGTTACCGTTTCTCAGCTTCTTTAGAAGGCCCCCATACCGCTTGAATGGAACGAGCCCTTTGTCCCAATAGACCACAGTACCAGATCACCCTCTCCCCGACTTACATCAAATTTACATCAATTTGTCGCACGCA
>JAQIBO010000238.1 GCA_027859055.1 Spirochaeta sp. | reverse complement strand
CCACCGGTGTCGTCGAACCGTTGACGGCCACGACGTCTCCCGGGGTAAAGGCGCCGGACCCGATCGCCGCACACTGGGTGTCTCCAGCGCCGAGTGAGACGTTCGCTTTGGCCGGAAGTTCGTACGTTCTCGAAACATCATCGCGGACGGTCCCGACGACTGTACCCGGGGCGACCACCGGCCACGTGGTGATCCCTTCCTGTCCAAACAGCTCGTCAAGCCGAGCGCTGCGCTCTGCGCCGGCAACGTCAAACAGCAACGATTCGGTGATGCTGGTGATCTCCGACCGGGCAACTCCGGACAGGCGATAGGCGAACCACTCGTTTATCATGAGGAAACCGCTGATCCGTTTCAGACGGTGCGGATCGTGGTCCCGCATCCACGCGAGACGGAGTGCCGGAAAGATTTCAGATGGAACACGGCCGGATATGCGGTAAATTTCCGAACGGTGCGGCGCGTACCGGTCCAGTGTTTCACGGTCAACGCGACCGTCAAGGTTGGCCACAGCCAGTACCGGTCGCATCTGTGCGTCGTGGAAGACGCACCCGTGACGCTGTCCGGTAAGGGCGATCGTAACCGCACGCCGGCTGTCAAGTCCGGCCCGCGCTATCGTGGCGCTCATGAGCTTCATGCCAACCGCGAAGAGACGCTCCGGATCAAACGAAAGGGACTCTGTGAGCTCTTCCGATTCGTACCCGATCGCTTTGTAATCCGCAGCGAGAAGCCCGCCGGATTCGGCGTAGATCGCCACGTGAAACCCACCGGTTCCGACATCTATAGTAACTACGTACACACTGCCTCCTGCAGTCTGGAGCGGGCGCCGCGACAGCACGATGACCACTGCGAGGATATATCGACCGATTCGACCCGGCAACCCCTTGCGCCCGTGAAGATGACCACCGGCGTTCTCACGTTCATTTCTGTTTCCGCCCGGTGTTGGCGCGGTTGGCAAGGAGCTTTGCGGAGCTGATTTCTTTTGGTGACAGGCGCACCCCCGCCGCCCGGGCGCCCTTCACGAGGTAGTCACTCACGACAAAGTCGTCTTCCAGCTTTTGCATGCGCGGTTTCTTCTTGTACCGAAGGCGAACGACCATATCCTCCCGGGTGGTCAACAGGAGCGGCGTGGCTCCCTCCGGTACAAGGGAGTACTCCTTACCGAGGATGTACTGCTCAATCGTGCAGCGCTTGATGTACGCCTCCCCGGTGGCGTTGCGATAGACAACGGTGAACACCCGCTCCGCCAGCGCCGTCTTGTCTGCAAGGCCGGCGTAAAGCATCCCCGTGCCGACAAACAGCTTCTCCGGCACGTCGATCACGCGGTAGGTACCGGTTCCATCGATAACCAGGACGCGGTCGTACGGGGAAACCGGCTCCAGTTCGTGCACGCCGGGGGCGCTTCGGCCGGCGGCGCCGAGTTCGGTACCGAGGTACCCGTTCTCGCCGTCGTGCATCAGGGTGCGGTCACGCACCGCCGCCTCGCGCACATCCACGCGCTCAAAGCCGGTGATCCGGGTGTGCCGCGGGAAGCGCGCGCCGTGCTTCTCCAGGACGTCATCAAGAAACCCGAGGGCGTAGGCGGTGAGGTTCTTCAGATGTACGGCGATCTCTTCGAGACGCTCCCTGATCTGGGCAACCTCTTCCCGGTTCTTCTGGATATCGTACAGGGAGATGCGGCGGATCGGTATTTTCAGCAGGCGCTCGATATCCTCGTCGGTTATCGGGCGGATCAGCTCTTTTTTAAACGGTTCAAACCCGGTCCGCACCGCCGTCTGGACCCCGTCCTGCGTCTTTTCCTCTTCTATCCGTTTGTAGATCCGCTCCTCCACAAAGATGCGCTCGAGGGTACGCATGTGCAGGCGTTCCATCAGGTGGGCCCGTTCGTGCTCCAGTTCCCGTTTCAGAAGCTCCACAACGCGGCCGGCGTGGTGCGCGATCACCTCGGTGACGGTCATAAGGCGCGGCTTGTCGCGGTCGATAACAAGGAGATTCACGGAGATCGACTGCTCGCAGTCGGTAAACGCGAAGAGGCCGTCCACCACATCCTGGGTATACACGCCCCGCGGGAGCTTGATTTCGATCTCCACATGCTCGGAGGTGTAGTCGTTGATCTGGGCGATCTTGATCTTGCCCCGCTTGGCGGCGGTCTCGATTGAAGCGATCAGACTCTCGGTGGTGGTGCCGTAGGGAACCTCGCGAATAACGATCCGCTTTTCGTCGGAGGTGTCCAGGTGGGCGCGGACCAGCACCTTGCCCTGCCCGTCGGCGTACTCCGATACATCCATCAGTCCCGCGGTGGGAAAGTCCGGAAAAAGCTGGATGTGCTCGCCCCGCAGGTGCGCCTGCAGCGCTTCGATAACTTCCCGAAAGTTGTGCGGCAGGATACGGGTGGACATGCCCACCGCGATTCCTTCCGCGCCAAGGATGATAACCAGCGGGATTTTCGCCGGAAACACCACCGGTTCGCGGTTGCGTCCGTCGTAACTGTCCATGTACTCCGTCAGCTCCGGCCGCCACAGGATCTCCCGGGCGATCGGGTCGATCCGGCACTCTATGTATCGCGATGCTGAAGCGGAATCTCCGGTGAAGATGTTGCCGAAGTTTCCCTGCTTGTCGATAAAGATATCTTTGTTGGCCAGAACCACCAGCGCCTCGTAGATCGACGCGTCGCCATGCGGGTGGTACTTCATCGAGTGTCCGACGACGTTGGCAACTTTGTGGAACTTACCGTCGTCGATTTCCAGCAGCGAGTGCAGGATTCTCCGTTGGACCGGTTTGAGTCCGTCGTCGAGGTGCGGAATTGCCCGGTCCTTGATCACATAGCTTGCGTACTCGAGGAAGTTGCGGTTGAACAGAGTATTGACGTAGGCCATTGCCTCCGATTTTCCACGAAACCGCGCTGGTTGTCATCACTCTGCGATGCCGGGACAGTGCCTCATGCGGCAAACCTTGCCCGGCCGCTTTCCCGCAGCCGCCCGAGGCGTTTCCGCACACCCGAAACGGAAAGTCCCGACTGCGCGGCAGTCTCCTCAAGGGTCAGACCGTTCACGTAATACCGCGTCGCGATCTGCCGGGTTGACTCTGTTTGCTCGGTAAACAGGCGGTCGAGAAAATGCCCCACCAGAACCTGATCCGAGTGGTCGCCGGTGGCGGCGAGGTGCTCGACCGTTGCACCGACCGCCTCACTCCGGTCGCGACCACGGGAGCGGATTGCGTTCAGACACACGTTGGTGGCGATCGTGTACAGCAGACTTGACGGCGCCTTGCCGTGCAGCCGGTCGCCGTACCGCAGGACGCGGACGAACGTATCCTGCATCGCGTCAACCGCGGCATCCTCGTCCTTCAACATCGCGCGGCACCGTCGCAGCACCATCGGACCGTACACCCGGTAATACCGTTCCACATCCACAGCCATATCTGTAACCCTCCACAACTGGTTTTGTATCGCCGTCGCAGGACGCCGTTCCCGCGGTGGCGGGATGTGGAGAGCGTAGCGGGCAAATCGGTTTCGTCGTATCAGGCGAAATACCTATTTTGCACGGGATAACAGAAATACGTAGATCTACGTAGGGCGGTACCTCAGGGTTCGGGGAGCGGACGAATCGTCAGTTCATCGATGAGACCGTTTTCGCCGGAGAGAAATTGCATTTCCACCGGGATGCGGTCGCCATCGGGGCCCCACTCCGCCCGGATCGTCACTCGGCGATCGTCCACCAGGTTTTCCCGCACGTGGATACCGACACCGCCGACCGTGATCCGGTCGTGAAGCCATTCGGAGCGGTCCGCCGCGGACACTCGGGTGGTGTCGAAGACAAGCCGAGCGTCGGGGGAAAACATCGCGTGAGCCGAATCAGGTTCTTCGTCGTTGACCGCGATGACGAACAGGCGCGCCGTCCAGATCGGCTCGCGGGAGGGACTCGCCATCGATACCGCATCCTGCCCGTAGGAGGTGGAGATCACACCCAGAAACAACAGGGCGCCGATGGCACCGGCTATGTTTTGTTGCATACGCAAGTGCATGTACATGCAAAAACCGTACACCGTTTTGGTCGAGATAGCAATGCGACCCCGCCAGGCTGAAACGGAGAAATCTTAAGTTGACTGATCCAGTCAGGCATACGACAATGGGAACTCGGCGTTCGCCGCCCCGAGGGCCGCGCGAGGGCCCGCGACGGCGGGTCGACAACACAGAGGAGGTGAGGAATGGCAGACGCATATACTCCGGATTTTGAGTGGACCAAGGACGCTCTTCTGGGTTCGATGGACGCGTACCGGCAGATGTACGACCGCAGCATAGCGGACCCGCCCGCGTTCTGGGCCGAACAGGCGCGCGAGGTCCTCACCTGGGACCGGGAATTTCACACCGTCGCGGACACCGACATGGATACCGGGTCGATCGCCTGGTTTCTCGGCGGCCGGCTCAATGCGGCGTATAACTGTGTTGATCGTCACGTGGCAACCCGGGGCGATCAGATTGCAATTCTGTGGGAGGGAGATAAACCGGATGAGGTCCGACGCATTACCTACCGGGAGCTGCAACGGGAGGTGTCGCGAATGGCCAACGTCCTCCTGCGCTACGGCGTGCGGAGAGGCGATCGGGTGGCGATTTACCTGCCGATGATTCCCGAGGCGGCGATTGCGATGCTCGCCTGCGCCCGCCTCGGTGTCGTCCACACGGTGGTGTTCGCCGGATTCAGCGCGGACGCGTTGCGGGATCGCATCCTGGACTCCGATGCGGTCGCGGTGATCACCGCCGACCAGGGGCTTCGTGGTGGAAAGGTGATTCCCCTGAAGCGCACCGTCGATGAGGCGGTGATGGCGGCTCCCAGCGTACGCAACGTCTTTGTCACGAAACGCACCGGTGCGAAGGTGCCGTTTTTTCCGCCCCGCGACGTCGATCTTGACGAGGCGATGGAAGCGCAACGGCCGTACTGTCCGGTTGAGCCGATGGACGCTGAGGATATCCTCTTTTTGCTGTACACCTCGGGAAGTACCGGCAAGCCGAAGGGCATCGCCCACACCACCGCGGGGTATCTCCTGTACACGGCGCTGACCCACCGCTACGTGTTTGACTACCGCGACGGCGACGTATTCGCGTGCGTGGCCGATGTCGGCTGGATCACCGGACACAGTTACGTTGTGTACGGCCCGCTTGCGAACGGTGCCACGACGTTTATGTTTGAATCGACGCCGGTTTACCCCGATCCGGGGCGGTATTGGGACATGGTACAGCGCCACCGGATTACGCAGTTTTACACCGCTCCCACCGCTCTGCGCGCGGTTGCCCGGGAGGGAAACGACTGGGTCACGAAGTACGATCGTTCCAGCCTGCGCATTCTGGGAACCGTCGGTGAGCCGATCAATCCGGATACGTGGGAGTGGTACTACCGCGTGGTGGGTGAAGAACGGTGCGCAATCGTGGATACCTGGTGGCAGACCGAAACGGGTGGAATCATGATCACCCCCCTTCCCGGCGCGACGCCAACCAAACCGGGATCGGCGACGTTTCCCTTTTTTGGAATCGAACCGGTGGTCCTTGACGAGCAGGGAAATGAGATTGAGGGCAACGGCGTCTCCGGATTACTGGCGATCAAGCACCCGTGGCCCAGTATGGTCCGGACGATTCAGGACGACCATCCGCGGTTCCTGCAGACCTATCTGATGCCCTACAAAGGGTACTATTTCACCGGCGACGGATGCCGGCGCGACGAGGACGGGTATTACTGGATCACCGGCCGCGTCGACGATGTCATTAACGTCAGCGGGCACCGGATGGGCACCGCCGAGGTGGAGTCGGCGCTGGTGAACCATCCCGCGTGTGCCGAGGCGGCGGTGGTCGGTTTTCCCCATGAGATCAAGGGCCAGGGCATTTTTGCCTACGTGGTGATCGCTGAAGGCTGGGATCACGACGTTGAACTGGTTGGAGAACTGCGGGGAGAGGTGCGCCACCGGATTGGACCGATCGCCACGCCGGATCACATTCTGATCGCCGACGCTCTGCCGAAGACGCGCTCCGGGAAGATCATGCGCCGCATTCTGCGCAAGATAGCGGAACGGCAACCGGAGGCGGTGGGGGATGTCTCTACCCTTGCGGACCCGAGCGTGGTGGAGGCGCTCGTTCAGGCGCGGATGGCGCTGCCTGACGACTGTCTTACGCTTGCCGGCTGTTTCGACTGACCGCCGCGCCCCGGATGCCGCCGGGGACACGTCACTGCGTCAGGTGGTGTTCCCTGGCAAGCTGCGTCCCCTCCGCCGCCTGGAACACCAGTATCAGCTCCGTTACCCGTCCGGTCCGGTTGCGGAAGCGGTGGGGTTGCATCGCATCAAAGAGGATGCTGTCACCTTCGGCAAGCGTATACCGGCGTCCGGCGACTTCGTATTCGACTTCACCGCGCAGGCAGTACACAAACTCCTGTCCCGGATGTTCCACCAGATCGTCGGTTGAGCCGGCGGTGTCGGCGATGCCGTCCGGCGTGGCGGGACGCACATCTGTCGACGTCGCGGGATCACCGGGTCTCACAATCACGAAAAACGGCTCAAGTTGCTGGTTCCTGAGGCCGTAGCCCAGGCTTTCCATGACGACCTCCGTACCGCTTGAACGGAGGCGCTGGTCCTTGCGGACAAATACCGTTGAATGCTCCTGCGGCTCCTCAAAAAAGTCAACGATATTGACCTCAAGCGCGCGGGCCAGGGAGTGGAGCGACGATACGGTCGGCGAATTTTCCGCGCGTTCGATCATACCGATCGCGTTCACCGACAGCTTGCACTTTGCCGCCAGCGCGCGCAACGACAGCTTGCGTTGCTCCCGGATCGCCCGAATCCGCATTCCCACTTTTGGTGTCGTTTCGTTCATTGTCCTCTAGTGTAGTCGATCCGAACCGGTTTGCAATATCGTGGCGGGAAGTAGCGGAAAAAGCATCTCCTCAAGACCGGGCTGACACACGACCAGGGCGGGGCCCGGTTGGGCGGTCGCCGGTGCCAGGGGGAACGCCGAGACAAACGCCCCCGCTTCCGCTGCAATACGCCGCGCCGCCGCCACATCCCAGGGATACATGCCCGTTTCGATGTACCCCTGTATTGCGCCGGTGGCAACCATCGCAATTCCCAGCGCGCCTGACCCGTACCGCCGGTACTCAAACCCCGCGGTGATAAGCCGCCGCAGCACCTCCAGATACGCTTCAATCGGCAACACCGCTCCGCGGCCGGTCATGATCAGTGAATGTTCCGGCGGCACGTCCCGGGATACCGCGAGGGGACGCCCGTTGAGCCACGCCCCGCCTCCTGCGACGGCGGTGTACAGCTCATCGCGGTCAGGCGCGTAAATCACCGCCAGATCGGCATCTCCGTTTCGCACCCGGGCAAGGGAGACGCACCAGGTATCAAGACCGGCGGCAAAATTGCTGGTCCCGTCCACCGGATCCAGAATCCACGTGGCTGGAGCCGCCGCTGTGTCTGCTGTGTCTGCATCGCGAGAAGCGTCGCCGGGAGCACCGTCGCCGGCTTCCTCTCCCAATACGGTATCGCCGGGAAAGCGCCGGCCGATCAGCTCGCGGATTCGCGCTTCAACTTCCCGGTCCGCGGAGGTGACAAAGTCCTGGTGCGTCTTTTCCGAGCGCGTCAGTCCCGACATCCGGATCGTCTGCGCACGTTGTCCTGCGGTCACCACGGTTTCGATAACCCAATTAAGCTCTGTTTCACGCGTGTGTATCGGCGGGTTCACAGCTCCTCCCTGGAACAGTTGTCTTGTTGGGAAAGATCGTACACGTGACGCACCCGGTCTGGATAGTTGCTGGTGATATAGTCACACTTCAGTAACATGACCCGCCGGATCGCTGCCGGGGTATCCACCGTCCACGTTCCGACGAGCAGCCCCCGCCGGTGCGCAGCTTCCACGAGGACGGAGGTCAGCTCGACGTGTTCGACGTTGATGCCGTTCCATCCCTGGAGGACGATCCGGTCGAGAATTTCGTCGCGTTCGTCCACAGGTGGTGCCGTTTCGATGTTCACCAGGCCGGCCAGCGGCGATACCAGGTCAGTTTTTCCATCAACGTGAAAGCGACAGCCGGTAACAAGGGTGGTGTCCGGAGAACCGATGCCCCGCACGATTTCCAGCATGCCCGGTATCGCCCGTGGGTCCTTCACGTCGAGGTTGAGTATCAGATTCTCGCGCCGGCAGATCCGGCATACCGTCTCAAGGTCCGGCGGCACCTCGCCGGTGTCGCTGAAACGCACCTCCTCCGGCCGGAGTTCGATCGCGTCCAGCACGGAGATCTTCACCGGTGCACCGGTTTTGGTGTAAACCGTCTCATCATGTATCAGCACCGGTACGCCGTCACGCGACGCCTGAACGTCAAATTCTACGGCATCCGCGCCGCTCCGGACCGCCGCCGCAATGGAGTCCAGTGAGTTTGCGGGGGTTTCCAGGCATCCGCTGTGCGCCACTATGACCGGTCGGGAATGCGAACGCCGTCTGTTGGTTTCGGGCATCGTCCAACCCCTACTTGAGAGACGTCGCAAACCCGGTTGTCAGTCGTTCGTAGACAACTCCGGTCAGCAGAAGGAGTGGAACCGAGGCGAACACACCGATCGCCATCAGCGATCCCCATTCGGTTTCGTATTCGGTGATGTAGTTCACGATCCGCAACGGGACGGTAAACATCCGTGGCCGCCGGGTGAACAGCAACGCAAACAGGAACTCGTCCCACGCCATGATCGACGTGAATACCGCCGTCGCGGCGATCCCGCCCGCGGAAAGGGGGGCGACGATCCGACGCAGAATCTGCCCCTGCGTCGCGCCGTCAATCACGGCGGCCTCTTCGATCTCCCGCGGGACACCGCGCAAAAACCCGACGAGGATCCACAACGCGTACGGGAGTGTGTAGACCTGGTACACCATGATCAGTCCGATACGGCTGTTGACGAGGTTCAACATGAGGAAAAGCTCATAGAGGGGTACCGCAAGGACGATCGGCGGAAGGATCTTCACCACCAGCACCCAGACCAGAAACAGCGCGTTGAACCGCATCCGAAAGCGGTGCCGGACAAGGGCGTACCCGGCGGTAAATCCGAGATAGATCGACAGGATCGTAGAGCCCGCGGTTACGGCAAGACTGTTGAAAAAGTTGATCCCCACGCCGGCATCGATAACGGCGCGAAAGTTGACCAGCGTGAACTCCTGCGGAAAGAGCGTCGGCTGCTTAAGCACGACCTCCCGCGGACCTTTCAGACTGGTGGCAACGACCCAGTACAGGGGAAACACCGTAACGATTAGCACCGCGGCGATAGTCAGAAACCGAAAGATGTCGCCGCGTTTTTGATGAGCAGCCATCACGCGTCTCCTTTGAGCAGCCGCGGTATGTACACGGCGGCAACCCCGGCGATCAGGACAAACGCCACCACCGACGCCGCCCCGGCGCGACCGAGATTGAAAAAGCTGAACGCCTCACGGTAGATGAAATAGGAGATCGTCTCGGTTGCGTTCCCGGGGCCGCCGCCGGTGAGGGCGTAGACCTTGGAAAACAACCGGAACGTATCGATCGTTCTGAGCATCGCCACGGTGAGGAGATGCGTGGCCATGAGGGGCACGATGATATGCCGCAACAGGCCCATATTACCGCTCCCGTCGATCCGCGCCGCTTCCAGGTACTCCGGCGGGACGGTCCGTAACGCCGCGCTGAGTATGATGAACGCGAAGGGAGTCCACTGCCAGACATCAACCAGAACGACCGAGAACAGAGCGATGTCGGGATCGATCAACCACCGGACCGGTTGCAGACCGAGATTTTCTATCAGGTAGTTCAGCAATCCGATATCAAAGTGAAACATCGTGCGCCAGATCGCGCTGACGACCATCGTGGAGAGCATCATCGGCGCCATCGTCATCATCGCGACGGTTTTGCTTCCGCGAAACGGACGGAAATACAGCAGCGCCAGAGCGAACCCCAGCCCCGTTTCAAACACAACCGCGAGGATCACAAAAACGACGGTGTTGCTCACCGACTGCAGAAACTGGCCGTCCGTAAGAATTGAGCGGTAGTTGCGCAAACCGACAAACTCCCGCGTTCCGGCGATGTAGTCGAAATTGAACAGCGAGTTGTTCCACACCGATAGCACCGGATACAGCGTAAGAACAGCAGTCACCACGACCGCCGGGGCGACCAGAACGGTGAAAAACGATCGATCAGAATAGGTTGTACGTATCATGGTACCCTCATTAAGCGAACACCGGGCCGGCACCAAACGTACCGGCCCGGAGAAAATGGTAACAACGTATACGGAACAGCGTTCCCGGTATTAGCGGACGATCTCCATGATCCGCGACTCCGCCGTATCGAGCGCTTCGGTGGCAGAGAGGTCGCCGATGAGCGCCAGCTGCAGCGCGTTTCCAAGGGCAGCTTCAATCTCGGCCCAGGAGTTGGTTCGCGGGCGGGCGACGCCGTTCTGGAGCCCGTCAAGCTGCGCGGGATACCAGAAGTACGCATCCTGCAGTTCCGGGTCCTGGTGCACGCTGACGCGCGTGGGGGGTACCCCGATTTCACTTGCAATTCGTCGTTGCATCTCCGCGCTGGTCAGGAAGCGGAGGAAATCGAACGCGGTGTCTTTGTTCTCGGAAGACTCGGGAATACCCGCAAGCCAGATGCCGATCATCGGAGACGAGCCGCGGACCTGTCCGGGATGCGCCGCAATTTGCATCTTGCCGACCACCGCGGATTCATCGGGGTTGTTGATCTCGCCGATCCAGCCGGGCCACACCTCAATCGCCATTGCGCCGCTTCCGTTGTACAGGGCGTCGCGCACCTGGGCGCTCTGGTAGTTGGCAACGCCTTCCGGTGCGTATTCACTCAGCTCAAGAAAAAATTCCAGCGCAGCCAGGGAATCCGCGGAGTTGATCACCACATCGCCGTCCGCGTCGAGGACATTACCGCCGAACGCCCAGAGAATCGGGAGAAAACCGGTTACGATCGGATTGCCCTTTGTGCCGCGAAACAGGACGGGGGTGATATCCGGCTCCCGGGCGTCAAACACTTCCGCGGCGGCAAGGATATCGTCCCATCGCTCCGGAGTTCCAAGGTTGTGCCGTTCAAAGAGGTCGGTCCGGTAGGCGAACAACTCGACGTTACCAACGTGGGGAAGTGCGTACTGGGTGCCGCCGTTTGCCGGGTACTGCCCCACACCTGCGGCGGGCCCGATAAAGTCGGAGTCGAGCTCAGCACCCGCTGCCGCGTACATCTCGTCAAGGTCGGTAAGCCACCCCGCGGCCATGTACTGCGGTGCGTTAGGATCGTCGATCAGAACCACATCGTACGACGCGGAACCGCTTCTCAGATCGACCACGGTCTGCTCGAACAGCGCGGAACCGGACAGTTCAAGAATCTCGAACTCCACGTTCGGATTCTCTTCCTGATACGCCGCTGCGGCAAGCTGCATCGCCGCCCCGTACGACCCGTCACGACCGGCGATCGTAAGCGTCACCGATTCGTCGGTTTCCGCGGCGCCACTGGCCCATGCGGATAGAGTCACAAGCGTCATAAGGATGACGGTAACGATTCTGTTTTTCATGTATACCCTCCAGAGTATGCGTATGATTTCGAGTGGAGTATAGACGGAGCGATGGGGAAGCGCAAAATCGGATTACGTGTCACAAAACAGGCGGAATTCGGGTATCATCTAACTGAACGCTAACGAAGGCATGTCATCGTACCGTGGGAGAGTGGATCATGAAAGGGCAACGGCTCAAAAAGCATGAACTGGTTGAAGTCGTCTTTGCCCGCTTCTGGGCTGAGGCACGACAGCAGGGCCACCCGTCGATTCAGGGAATCACCCTTCCCGTTGACGCGATCCGTGAGGAGATCTCACGCGAAAGCGGTACTCCCCGCCAGAACAACAAGTGGATTCAGACGCAGCTCAAAAAATATCAACAGGAACACGGCGTTGCCCTGTTTGTCCACGAACGCGCCGCCGCGGGGGCGGAGGTGCTGCGCATCGCGGATACCCTGGTTTCATTTCAACAGAAGAAGCATCTGTACCGCGCCGAAAAGCTCCGTCTGGCCAATGCGCTGATTGACTACATATTTGCCGAGTTCGCCGGCGCCGCAGACCGCCTGAACGTATGGATGGGAGCGGGCACCACCCTTGCCCTTGCCGCGGAGGTGCTTCGGGCGCGGATCGCCGATGCGCCGCGGCCGCTCCATGTGTGCACCCACAACGTTGAGGTCATTACGACCCTCCTGCACCCGGATGCCGCCCGGGAGGTCGAGCTTTCCGTTGCCCGGGGGACGATAGATCCGGTGACCTGCACGATCGTGCCCCCCAAACACGCGCCGCTGTGGCCGGAGGATGCGGATGTGATCGTTCAGGGAACCTCGGCGCTGTACAACGGAGAGCTCTTTGTCGAATCTGAACGGGAGGTTCCGGTCAAACGCGCGATTCTTGCCGACACGACGGGGATTAAGGTATTACTGCTGACCCTGCATGAAATGCACTCCGCACCGCCGAAGGAGATGCACCGGTACGGAACGGTGGACGACTACGATCTGATCATCATTCCGCGGATGAAACACCCGTCCCTCGACCAGGAGGAGGCGCTGGCGTGGATTGACGCACGCCGTGGCGATTTCGAAACGAGAATCAAACAGTGGCACTATGAGATCCTCGGTCGCGCAACCCCGGGGGGACACCGGCGCCCGCGATCTGCTATGATTCCGGGGTGACCATACGCCGAGTTGTCCGCAGAGCGCTTCCGTCCCTTCTGGCACTTCCGTTTGTTCTCGCGTTTCTTCTCATGCTTCCGGTGACGCAGCGGTTTTTTCTGCCCCCATCGGACCGGCTCACCGAACTCATTGAGACGGCACGAGACACGGTTCCTCCCGGCGAACCGGTACGGTACGATGTGGAGTACGATCGCGACCTGTTCCGGCAGTACCATCTGGACGTCTACGGCCCGCTGGACGACGAAGCCGACGGGGACCTCCGCGGGTTTTCCGGGGCGGCGCCGGTGATCGTTTTTTACCACGGCGGGTCCTGGCTCCGGGGAGACAAGGTGATGATCCGCGTCGTGGACCGCTTCCTCCGCCGGATGCGCGAGGAGGGGTGGTTTGTTGTCTCCATCAACTATACCACCTCGGCGCTCCGGGGAATTGGAGGACCGGTGGACCAGGCGGCAACCGCGCTTGAGTGGGTATATCGCAACGCCCCGAACTACGGCTGGGACCCCGCCCGGATCGGTCTGTACGGTGTTTCCTCCGGTGGTCATGTGGCCCTGATGGCGGTCTCCGATACCAACGGTAGCGCACACTCCCCCGACCAGTCCCTCGAGCCGGCGTTTGTCTTTGCAGAGAGTTCTCCCACCGACCTGATCGCGATGCGCGAGGGTGATGCGTTTGAAAACTCCGGCGGCTTCCGGTTCTTCCCGGAGTGGCGCCTGCGATACCTGAGTCCAATCACCTACGTGTCCCCGGCGGTACCTCCGGTGCTGCTCTTTCACGGCGACCGGGATGAGACGGTTCATATTGACCAGTCCCGCAGCTACGCCGACGCACTTACCGCAGCCGGAGGCGAAGTGACGTTTGTTTCCTGGACAGGCGGTAATCACGCATTCCTGAACTACACCGACCGGCAGTGGTACCGGCAGGAGACGGTGGCGCTGGAGTGGATGCGCGAACAGTTTTCTTGACCAGGTGTTTCTTGACCTTTTTACTCAAGTCACGGATCTTGAACCGATGACACGAGTACACGGAATACATCACATCACCGCCATCGGCGGTGCGCCGCAGGAGAATCTCGACTTTTACGTCGGGGTCCTCGGATTGCGGCTGGTCAAGAAGTCAATTAATCAGGACGCCCCGGACACCTACCACTTTTTCTTTGCCGACGCGGAGGGCCATCCGGGAACCGATCTGACGTTCTTTCCCTGGCCCGATATGGGCCCCGGCCGTCTCGGCGCCGGTGTGTGGGGTGAGGTTGGCTTTGTCGTTCCCCCCGGATCGCTCACCTGGTGGGAGGAGCATCTCCGCCGGGCGGGCATCACCGTCGGTGAGCGGGAGGTCCGCTTCGGTGAGCCGGTGCTCCCGTTTGTTGATCCCCACGGTATGGGTCTCTCCCTTACCGAGACGCACACCTACCCCTCCTTCGCCTTTACCCCCTGGGAGCAATCTTCGGTTCCGGCTGAGCACCAGATCAGGGCGCTGGGTTCGGTGGCGCTGACCGTCCACGACGAGAGCGCCACGGTGGACTTTCTCGGCGGCTCGTTCGGATTCACATTTGCCGGTGAAGATACCGGCCGACGCCGATACGTGGTGGGTGACGGAGCGGGGGGCCAGCGAGTCGATATCACCGTTGATCCGAAAATCCACAGCGGCGCGTGGGGCGTTGGCTCGGTGCACCACGTGGCGTTTCGCGTACCCGACGGTACCGCGCAACAGACGGTGGAAGAGCAGGTTCTCGCCCACCGCGGCCGAAGCTCCGGCGTGATCGACCGTTTCTGGTTTGCCTCGATATACGTCCGGGAGCCCTCCGGCGCGCTGTGTGAGGTTGCCACCGACGGACCCGGTTTTGGCGTTGACGAGGACATGGCGCACCTTGGTGAGACGCTGGTACTGCCGCCGTGGTACGAGGAGCACCGCGCAAAGATTGAGGCGCACCTGACCCCGATCACACTGCCGACACCAACCCCGGCGGAGGCGTCCCGATGAGCGGCGCCGGAACGAACGGTGCCGCCGACGGCGCCCGGCGACAGGACGCGCTGGAAGGGTTTGACTACGTCCGGGCCCCCGCCGCCGACGGGAGTGGCGGCGCAACCGGCGTGTTGCTGCTGCACGGTACCGGCGGTGACGAGCACGACCTGGTGGAGCTGGGCGCGTTTGTGGCGCCGGGGGCGCAACTGGTGAGTCCCCGCGGGCGCGCACCGGAACAGGGAATGAACCGCTGGTTTGCCCGGCACGCCGCCGGCGTGCTTGACGTTGAAGATATCCGACGCCGCGCCGCCGAGCTGGCCGCGTTTGTGCCGGCGGTACAGGAACGCCACGGGATTGCAGCGGGGCGGTTGTGGGCGCTCGGTTTTTCCAACGGCGCAAATATGGCCGCGGCGATGCTGCTTTTGTATCCGCGCCTCTTTGCCGGGGCGGTGCTGTTGCGCCCGATGCTGCCCCTCACTCCGGAGGATCCGCCGGACCTGAGCGGAACGCCGGTGCTGGTTGCCGCGGGCACGACGGACACGATGATTCCCGGTGACTCCACCCGGGAGCTGATCGCCCTGCTGGGGCGCAGCGGCGCGGAAGTAACGGAAAACTGGGCTGAAGCGGGCCACCGCTTTGGCATGGATGAGGTTGAGATGGCCCGGGAGTGGTATTCCCGCCGCGCCGGGTGACAGCGGCTGATACAGCTGCGCCACGCAGGAACCGGTACACCACGAGTTGTTGGAGACTCGGAAGACGGATGGGTGATACAATCGGAACTATGGGTGTGAACGGTGCCGAAAAAGAGATGCTCCACGTTCTGGCCGCCAAGTACGTGTGGTGGCGTCCACCGGAGGAGGCGATCGAGGAGCCGCAACGCGTTCTTGCCGGTACGATGAACATCGGTACGTTGGAGGACTACCGTTTGATCCTCCGCGTCTTTGGAACCACACAGTTGACGCAGGTGTTGACGCACGCGGCGCCGGGATGGTTTCAACCGAAATCGTGGTCGTTCTGGCATCGCCTCCTTGGTCTCACCGAACCGACGGGGACACCGCCGCCCCTCCCGGAGCGAACGATACGATGAGCGGGAACCGTTTCCCCCGTCTGGACGTCCTCCCGGAAGCGCAACGTGCACTTGTCCCGCACCTTGGCTCAACGGCGGAGCTCGGGTTTGTCTTATACGGTGGAACCGCGATCGCACTCCACCTGGGGCACAGACAGTCGGTCGATTTTGATTTTTTTTCCGATTCGCCCCTCGATGTACGGCGCCTCGTAGATACGGTGGCGCCCCTCGGCGAGGCCACGGTGCTTCAGTCGGACCGGGATACCTACACGGTCCTCGTGCCGTCGTTGGGAGATACGGTGAAGATGAGCTTTTTCGGCGATATCTCATTTGGCCGAGTCGGTGTAGCGGAGCGCATACCCGATGCGGGTGTGTGGGTTGCGTCACTCGACGATCTGATCGCAACCAAACTGAAAGTGCTCATGCAGCGTGTAGAACCGAAAGACTATATCGACATCGCGGCGATCGTTGCCAGGGGAATCTCCCTCAGCAGGGGACTCGGCACCGCCGAGGTGTTCTTTGGAAAAACGTTCTCCATCGC
Source organism: Spirochaeta sp. (assembly GCA_027859055.1). Classification (GTDB taxonomy): domain Bacteria; phylum Spirochaetota; class Spirochaetia; order DSM-27196; family Alkalispirochaetaceae; genus Alkalispirochaeta. The sequence continues at coordinate 13,323 of JAQIBO010000238.1, read as the reverse complement.
CGACTGTCTCCGGGCGCTTGAGTATTTTGAAGATCCCCATCTGGGCGAGATAGACGAAACGACGAGGACTACGCTTCACGAAGCGGTACGCCGCGTCGTTGACGATGGACGCATCGAGACGCGGCCCCTCGTTTCGATGTCGTTGCGGTGAGGGCACGCACCTACTTCGCCGGCGCCGCCGCGCCCCCGCCTCTCCCGCGCAGCGCTCCGCGGAACGGCAGTTAGATTAGACTACTATCAGGTTTTCCATGATGAAATTGCGCCGCTCCGGGGTGTTTTTGCCCATGTAGAACTCCAGCGTTTCCTGAATCCCCTTGATCGTCTTGACGTTGACCGGAACGATGCGCATGTCTGCACCGATAAACTGGCCAAACTCCGAGGGTGAGATCTCCCCAAGTCCCTTGAAGCGGGTGACCTCGGCACCGCGAATTTCCCGGACCGCGGCTTCCCGTTCCGCAGGGGAATAACAGTAGCGCGTCTCTTTTTTGTTGCGAACGCGAAAGAGCGGGGTTTCGAGGATGTAGATGTGCCCCGCGACGACGAGCTCCTCAAAATACTGCAGGAAGAACGTCAGGAGGAGGTTGCGAATGTGAAAGCCGTCGTGGTCCGCATCGGTGGTGACCACAACGCGGTTGTAGCGCAGACCGGTCACGTCCTCTTCGATTCCGAGGGCCATCATCATGTTGTACAGCTCTTCATTGCGATAGATTTCGCTGCGTTTGCGGGCGTACATGTTCTGCGGTTTTCCCCGCAGTGAAAAGATAGCCTGGGTGTGGACGTTGCGGGAGGCGACCATGCTCCCGGTGGCGCTGTCACCCTCGGTAATGAACAGGGTGGTTTCCTCGGCCAGTTTGTGCTTGTCCCCGAGGTGGTGTTTGCAGTCTTTCAGTTTGGGAATCTTCAGGGCGACGCGTTTGGCCGCCTCACGACTCTCTTTGCGCACCGCGTTGAGCTCTTTGCGCAGTTTCTCGTTCTGGGTGATCTTGTGCTCAAGCTGCTTTGCCGCCTCACGGTGTTTGTGAAGGAAGTCCACCACCGCCAGGCGCACCTCGCCGACGATCCAGGAGCGGACGTCGGAGTTGCCCAGTTTGTTTTTGGTCTGCCCCTCAAACTGGGGGTCCTTCATGCGAATTGCGATCGCCCCGGCGATGCCCTCGCGGACGTCGTCGCCGGAGTAGTTTTTCTTGTAGTACTCGTTGACGCCCTTGAGGATTCCCTCGCGAAAAGCGCTCTGGTGGGTGCCGCCGTCGGAGGTGAACTGGCCGTTCACAAATGACCAGTACGTTTCACCGTAATTGGTGGTGTGGGTGAATGCGAACTCCAGGCGATCCTGGCGGAGGTGGGTTGGCTCGTACAGCGCCGCATCGCCGACCTCTGCGGCGAGGAGGTCCCGCAGCCCCCCTTCGGAGTGGATCTTTTCCTTGTTGTAGACGATGGTGAGGCCCGCGTTGAGGTAGGCGTAGTTCCACAGCCGCTGCAGCACGAACTCTTCGTTGTACGAGAAATCGCCGAACAGTTCGTGGTCCGCGCGGAACTGGATGTAGGTGCCGTCACGGTACTTGTCGGTTTTGCCCTTTTTTTCTTTCTTGAGGACGCCCTTCTCGAAGGTGGCTTCCGCGTATTTTCCCTCCCTGAAGGAGACCGCGTGGAAGTGCTCCGACAGGGCGTTGACCGCCTTGGTCCCGACGCCGTTAAGCCCCACGGAAAACTGGAAGACGTCGTCGTTGTATTTGGCACCGGTGTTGATGCGGCTGACCGCCTCGGTGAGTTTGCCCAGGGGTATGCCCCGGCCGTAGTCGCGGACGGTGATGGTGCCGTCGTCGTCGCGTTTGATCTCGATGCGTTTGCCGTGGCCCATGATGAACTCGTCGATTGAGTTGTCCACAACTTCTTTCAATAGGATATAGATGCCGTCGTTGAAGTTTTTGCCGTCGCCGAGGCGGCCAACGTACATGCCGCTGCGCAGGCGGATATGTTCCAGGCTGGAGAGCGTTTTAATCGAGCTTTCGTCGTACTTCGCCATGACGGCAAGGATACCACATGTGGCCGGTGGCGGTCAGCGTCACGTGGCCCAGGAGTTCTCAAAGTGAAGGGGGTGCAACCCCCCTTCACTTTGAGAACTCCTGCACGTGGTCAGACGAAGTGGTCCCGGGCGCGGTATATTGTACTTACCCGATGATGTTGAGACCACTGCCCGAACCGGACCGGGGCGCATGCTTGTACCCCGCGCACTCGCACCCTGCCCGCTCGCACCCCACGCACTCTCACCCGGCACGCTCGCACCCTCCGCGTCCTCTCCCCCCGCGCGCGCGGCGTCGGAACCTGTTTCCGCGCCGCGCCGTCGTGGTGGTACTCCTCGCGACGATGGCGCTCGTCCTGGGCGGGTGCGTCTCACTGGGGGGCGTCTATGGTCAGACCAGCTCCGGATCGTCCGGGACGTCCGATGCGTCCGGCGGGGACAGCGGCGAAACGGAGGAGAGCGGCACGGAACCGGACGGTGGCGATACCGGAGAATCCGGCAGAGTCGAAGATGCCGACCCGGTTGTCTCGGGATCTCGCCCGGGTGATGCAGACGCCCCGTTCTTTCGCGTGACTGAGGATTACTGGGTGCAGACGCCGTGGTTCGGTGTCAGCTCGATTATCGTAATGATCCGACGAACCCTGCCGCCCACCCGGATTGTGGTTCCGCCGGAAAGCCTGCTGGCCAGTGTGATGCGCCCGGTGGACAACGTGGTACCCGCCCTTCCCGCGGACCATCGCCTGGACCGGATCCGCATCAACATCAACTTTCATATGGGGGACGTCCCGCCGTTTTTCGACCCCGAGCGATACGCCAATCCGGAGGATTACCGGTAGGCGCTCCAGGGTTGCGGCCGTTACTGGACGCGCCAGTAGCGGGCGGTGAACAGCACCAGGACGGTGTAGATCTCCAAACGACCCAGCATCATGATCACCGCCAGATACACCTTGAGCCAGCCCGGGAAGAACGCGTAGTTGAGGGTCGGTCCGATCCGCCCGAAACCGGGCCCGATATTTCCGAGCGTTGCCAACGCGGTGGACAGCGCGGTGAGGATATCGTTACCTGCCGCCGCCACAACCACCATCGTCACCAGCAGAAGAACCATGTACAGCATCACAAAACCGGTAATCGCGTACACGATGTCTTTTCTGAGGCGCTCGCCGCTGAGACGGATCGTGAAAACCCCGTTGGGATACACGAGATAGCGCATTTCGTTCCAGCCCTGCTTTATCATCGTGACGATTCGTACGATCTTGATACCACCGCCGGTTGAGCCGGAACTTCCGCCGATGAACATCAGCAGAAAGAGCATAATCTGGGGAACGTACGGCCATGCTGCGAAGTCTCCGGTAGCGTACCCGGTGGTTGTGAGGATACTTGCAACCTGGAATGAGGCGTACCTGACGCTTTGGGAAACCGTACCGTAATGCGGCACCAATCCAAGCGTGGTAATGGCGGTTACCACCACAAAAATCGAGATGTACACCCGAAACTCGGTATCCCGAACGATCGAGGCGTACCGGCGCGTGGCAATTTTGTGGTACATGACGAAGTTGATCCCCGCGAGGACCATAAACAGCGTGATGACCGCGTCGACGTACGCCGAATCGTAATGACCGACACTGGCGTTTTTCGGTGAAAACCCGCCGGTTGCCATCGTCCCGAACGTGTGGGTGAGCGCGTCAAACAGGTTCAGGCCGCCAAAAAGAAGCAGCACCGTTTCGGCGAAGCTGAGCAGCAGGTAGGACGCCCACAGAATTTTTGCGGTCTCGGTGACCTTCGGCGTCAGTTTGTCCACCCGCGGCCCCGGCGCCTCAGCCTTGAGCAGTTGCAGACCGCCAATTCCAAGAATAGGAAATATCGCAACGGTAAGAACGATAATTCCCATCCCGCCCAGCCAGTGGGTGAGGGACCGCCAGAACAGAATGGAACGGGGTAATGACTCAATTTCAGTGAGGATCGACGCTCCGGTGGTGGTAAACCCGCTCATCGTTTCAAAAAAGGCGTCGACAAAGCCGGGTATCGCGCCGGAGAGGTAGAACGGGAACGCCCCGAAAACCGAAACGGCGAGCCACCCGAGGGTCACCATGAGAAAACCGTCTCTCGTGGAAACGCCCCGCTCGTCCCGACGCGTCAGGGTAAGAACCGTAACCCCAATAACGGCGACAACGGCGACGGGAAGGAGAAACGCGCGGATTGTGCCGGATTCACCGTCCACAAACGCCCACGCCAGCGATGACACCATGATCACCGCTACAATGAGAAGCAGAATAACCACAAACCGCGCAATTAATGAAACGTTGATCATCGGTCGTGTCTCCCGGTCACCGGGTAAAGATCTCCTGCACTTTGTCGGCGTGTTCCTTTTTCACCACCACCACCAGGTGATCGTTGCTGCGAATGACGTTGCTGCCGCCGGGCACCAGACTTTCACCGTCCCGCTCGAGGGCGACGATCAGCGAATCCTTCGGTAACGGGAGGTCCTGGATCGCCCGTCCACTGGCGCGGCTGTCGGTGGCAACGGTGAGCTCGATCGCCTCGATGCGGCCGTCGCTGATCGTGTGAATACTGCGTACCGCGCCACTGCGAATGAAACGCAGAATCGTGGTGACGATCGCGTTTTTCTGGCTCACCGGAACGTCGATGCCGAGCTGGGCTGCGATCGGCGCATATCCGGCGCGGTTGACCAGGACAACCGAACGCTTCACCCCCAGACTTTTGGCGTACAGGGCGGTGACGATGTTGAGCTCCTGATTTTCCGTCGCGGCGATCACCAGGTCGGAATTTGTGAAGTGCTGCTCTTCAAACGCGCCGTCATCGGATATGTCGGCGTTTATCACCAGTGCATCGGGGAACCGGTCGATTAACGTTTTGCACCGCTGATAGTCCCGGTCCACTATCTTAAGCATCCGTTTTTCGTGCCCCGTGATCCGTTGCGTGACGCGTTGAAAAAGCGTCTGGCGTTCATCGCCGAGGATGTGGGACGCAACCTGCTGCCCGATCCGACCACCACCGACGAGGATAACGCGTTTCAGACTGTGCCGCCCTTTGCCGATGTGCGCAAAAATCCGGTCAAAATCATCGGCGTTGGCCACGATGTACAGAATATCGCCGCCCTGCAGCCGCGTTTCACCAGACGGGATCATGTAGTGGTTGTCCCGGATCACCACCGCGACGAGAAACGTCCCGGGAAGGATATGTGACAGCTCCTGCAGGGAGTGCCCGCTCAGGGGACCGTCCCGTTCCACAACGATCGTCCGGATCTGAACTTGGGACTGTTCAAACACCATAATGTCACTCACCGCGCCGAAATCGACGGCACGCATGATAGCCCGGGCCGCTTCGATTTCCGGGTTGACCACAAAATCGATACCGAGAAAGCGCTTTTCCGAGAGGCGGCTGGAATGGTAGTCAAAATTCCGGACCCGGGCGATCTTGGCGCGCACCTGGAACTCCGAGGAAACGATTCCGCAGGCGATCATGTTGACCTCATCCGAATCGGTCGCCGCAACAAAGTAGTCCGCCGTTCCCGTCCCCGCCTGGCGGAGCACTTCGTGATTGGTTCCCTCGCCGGTAACAACCATGCAGTCAAGAAACTCCTGGACTTTCCGGGCGGTGTCCGGGTTCTTCTCAATGAGAACCACGTCCTTGTTTTCACTGATCAGCTGTTTTGCCAACTGATAGCCCACGGCACCGGCACCAACGATGACCACCTTCATGATTACAAGGTTATAGCAGGTTGCGCCAACCTCTGTCACCTGCAAGAAGAATGCGGCGTCCTTCCTTGAAGGGTATCGGCAAAGGTACTACACTAACGACGTGGAACGTGAAATCGACAAAGTAAGATTCAAGACGGTCGAAGGCGAACGTCAGGATCATGATGTAACGGTGTTCTCTCTTTCAACCTGCGCGTTCTGTCGCCGGGCGATCGAGTTTCTCAAAACCAGCGGGGTACAGTTCAGGTACGCTCACCTGGACCTGATCGACGTTGACACCAAGCGGGCGGTCAAACGGGAACTTTCGGAGCGGTTTGACAACATCGTTGTCTTTCCGATTCTTGTGGTGGATGATCAGAAGGCGTTTTCCGGGTTCACCGAGTCGGTCTGGGCGCGCGCGCTGGATCTTGTATAGTCGGTAGTCGCCGCAGACACCCCGGAAAACGGATAACCTATGAAAAAACGCACACTTGAAAGTTCCGAGGAGTTCATCCAGAACGCCGCACGACATTACGGCTGGGTGGCGAACCCGGATACCGAGTTTCGCGCGACGATCGCCGAAGGACTCACAACCAACGCCAACCGGTTTGGATACTACCTGTGCCCCTGCCGGGATGGCGACGGAGACCGTGACGCCGATGCCGATATCGTGTGTCCCTGCGTGTACGCCGGTCCCGATATCGATGAGTACGGTCAGTGTTTTTGCGGGCTCTTTCTGTCTAAAGAAAAGGCCGCCTCCGGAGACACCGAGGTCAACCAGATACCCGAACGGCGTACCGGGAATTAATCGCGCTGCGCCCGCCGCACTTCCTCGTGGAGGGCGGCGATCTTTTCTGACAGGTCTCGCCACGACGCGCAGAACTCCGCCATTTGCTCCTGCCGGGCAAGCGCCTCAAGCCGGTTCAGTTCACGTGTTATCGGTTCCAGACGAAGCGCCGCGGTGACATTTGCAAGGCGATGGGTCGCGGTCACCAGGGTGTCCGACGCAGCGCCTGACGGTTGCGAGCAGACGCGGGAGATCGTGTCGCCGTGTTCACTCAGGCCTTCGTCGGCGAGGTGGAGAATTTCCTGCAACACCGTATCGTCATCACCACTTTCGCGGATTACCGGATCCAGATAGGGAAATTCTTCGGCGCTCATGAGCACAACTCCGTGCAACGACGGATAAACGCGTCGATCGTCAACGCCGTGGTGTCCCAGGAGACCATGAGCCGCGCCATACTGCGCGTGCGGTCCCACAGGTAAAAGTCAAACTCCCGCTGCAACGCGTCCACCGCCTCCGGCGGAATCTCAACGAACACGCCGTTTGCCTCAGTCGGCAGCGCCACCGTGACACCCGGTATTGCCTCCAGCGCCGCGGAGAGCCGGGCGGCACCGCTGTTGGCCGCGCGCGCGTTATCAAGCCACAGATCGTCGGAAAGATACCGGAGAAACTGGGCGGAGAGATAGCGCATCTTTGAGTGCAACTTGGTGGTCTGCTTGCGGGCGTACCGGTACGGTGCGGCAAGCTCCGGCTGGAAGAACACCACCGCCTCACCAAAGAGGAGTCCGTTTTTGGTCGCCCCGAAGGAGAGGACGTCGATACCCGCGTCGCTGGTAACCGCGCGCATCGCCGCCTCCGGGGTCATCGGTTCACCCGCCGCGCGCCGCCGCTCGTACCACGCCGCTGCAGCGTTGGCGACGCGGGCGCCGTCGACGTGCACGCGCAGGCCTTCCGAGTGGGCGAAGTCGGTCAACTCGCGCAGTTCCGCCGGGGTGTACAGCGTGCCGACCTCGGTGACCTGGGTAACCGAGACCGCCGCCGGCTGATTTGTGTGTTCAAACCCGCGCCGGGCAAGGAACGGTTCAACATCCGCGGGACTCAGCTTGCCGTCCTTTCGGTGCGTACCAAGCAGCTTGAATCCGCCGATCGCCTCCGGCGCCCCGCCTTCATCTTCATTGATGTGGGCCATCTCGTTGCAAATGACCGCGTCCCAGGGGCGGGCAACGCAACGCAACGCGCTCACGTTGGCACCGGTTCCGTTGTAGGCGAAATACACCTCGCAGGGACGGTCAAACAGCGCCGTGATCGCCTCCTCTGCGGCTCTGGTAACCGGGTCGTCTCCGTAGGAGAGCTCGTGGTCGGCGGGAAGCTCCTGCAGCGCCTGCAGAATCGCCGGATGGGCGGGAGATGCGTTGTCACTGGCAAATCGTTGTCTGATCATAGGTTCTCCATTTCCCGGGCTCCCAGGTCCCGGCACAGCGATTGAACGCCCGGATGGTCGGGCTCAAGGTCGCGGGCCATGCGGCAGTCCGCCCGCGCGGCGTCGTGGTCACCAAGGCGCCAGTACAGCCGCGCCCGGGCGACGCGCGAGTCGATATGGTACGGGTCAAATTCCAGACAGCGCGAAAAGTCACTCAGCGCCTGATCCGGGTGCTCTATGCTCTCGTGGACAACGCCGCGGTAGTAGTACGCTTTGACGGTGCGCGGTGAGATCGCGATCGTCGCTCCGAAGTCGTCGATCGCCGCCGCGGTATCGCCAAGGGCGAAGTGAGCCATCCCGCGGTGGGTGTAGAGGATCGCGCTGACATGGTCCGCCGGCTGATAGGCGAGGATATCGGTATAGAGCTGCAACGCCACGGCGTACTCTTTCTGGTTGTGGGCGTGAAGCGCCTGTATGAGCATGCCGTCGATCGTGTCACTTCCGGTCTGGATCGTGTCGGCATCACCATCCGTTTCAAGGCGATCGCTTTCCGCCTGGGTTAACGGAACCCCCGACAACTGGCTCCAGAACGTCTCGCGGCGCCGCATCAACTTGGACTGCATGGAACGCTGGTAGTCGCGGATCTCCTGAAAGATGATATCCGACAGGGTGAGGTTGGCATTGAGCGCCGCCAGTTTCCGTTTCAACTTGGTGTCCAGCGGAGTGAGCTCCGCCTTGTACACCAGTTCGTGTTCCACCTCCGCCCAGGCGTCCTGCAGAATGGTGCGGAGCTGCACCTCACACACCCAGCGGCCGCTGAGATGAAACCCGTCACGGATATCCTGCGGAATCTGCACCAGAAGATGGACCGACGAATACCCGAACTCCGCCGCCGAAAGGCTATCCCCCTTTCGTTCCACCTCGGTAACATCAAAGCCGGCGCGGATTACCCGCTCTATTTCGGTAATATCTTCAACAAAGGGACACACCACGCGAATACCAAGGAGGTCGGTGATCGCGATCTCCTCCTGTTGCCCCTGTTCCCGGGCACGGCGAAGCACTTTTTCGTACAGGCTCTCAAACGTTTTGATCCGGTATTTGATGTCGGGACGAATCGCGTCGGTTGTAAGGTTGACCCTCAGGCGGCGGTGCAGTTCGTGCAACGCCTTTTCCAGCACCGCAGCGTGGTGTTGGTACTCTATCTCCAGATCACGCCGGGCGGGCAGAGGAACGGTAACGCGAAACATGGTTTATCGTAGCACGATTTGTGGTATCTTTACGACGGTATGAATCGAACTGATCGGCTCCTTCTCGAAGCGGTATTTCTCGTTGTGCTGGTGATTTTTTCGGTGGCGTTTGTGCGTATCATGCAGCCGTTCATCCTTGCAGGATTTATCGCGCTGGTGCTGGCAAATATTTTCCACCGGCCCTACGCGTACCTGGTAAAAAAAACGGGCCGACCGCGCGTTGCTGCAACGCTCACGATTCTCACGGTGTTTGTCACGGTGGCGGTTCCCCTCACTGCGGTGGTAACGCTTGTGACCGCCGAACTCGCCCGCTCGGTGGCAAACATCCAGGGAAACTGGTCCACTATCCAGGAGGCGATCCAACTGCGGGCGCTGATTGAATCCGGGCGGGCGCTTCCGATCCTCGGGGGCGTTATCGACCAGTTTTCCGGCGACGATCTGTCCAGCCGGGTACGGGAGATATTTGCCACAACCGGCGATTATCTGATCAACCTCTCGCAACGCTCAATCGGGAACGCCGCCGCCGCTCTGCTCAACTTCCTGGTCGTCCTCCTGCTGGTGTTCTTTTTTCTGCTTGACGGGCGCCGGATTGTAGACCGCCTCTACGAGACGATCCCGATCAGCAACCATGAAATCGATCAGATCGTCGCGGAGACGTTTTCCACCACCAGTGCGACGCTCATCAGTACGATTATCATCGGCCTTCTCGAGGGGGCCCTGGCGACGGTGTTGTTCGTCATTTTCGGGCTGCCCAGTCCCTTTTTCTGGGGTGTCGTCACGATGGTGCTCTCGATGATTCCACTGATCGGTTCCAATCTGATTATCATCCCGGCGGGTCTTGTCGTCCTGTTTTCCGGTGATCTTGTCGCGGGAATTATGATCATAATCGCCGGGGTGGTCGGGGTGGCGATCACCCAGAACCTCGTCAAGCCGAAGCTGGTCGGAGATCGTTCCGGGCTCCACCCCGCGCTCGCCCTGCTCTCCACGATCGGCGGCATCGCGTGGCTGGGCCTGATCGGGTTTCTCGTTGGGCCGGTGCTGGCGTCGCTGTTTATCGTGGTGTGGCGTCAGTTTGCCCGGCGATACCGGTCACTGCTGGACGGCAAGAACGAGGAGACCGCCTCGGTGTGAGGGGTGGTGCAGCGGCGCCGGCCGTGGGCGGCCCTCAGTTGTTGAACTTGAAAAAGATCACGTCCCCGTCCTTCACGCGGTACTCTTTCCCCTCCTGACGCAGCTTTCCCGCCTCACGGACTTTCTGCTCCGTCTTGAGGGCGATCAGGTCGTCAACGTGGTACGTCTCGGCGCGGATAAAGCCCTTCTGGAAGTCCGTATGGATAACCCCGGCGGCTTCCGGAGCGGTGGCACCGGCGCGGAACGTCCACGCCCGGATCTCTTTGGGACCGGCAGTAAAAAAGGTCCGCAGCCCCAGACCGGCAAAGCCGCTGCGAATGAGCTGGGCAAGCCCCGGTTCGGCAAGGCCCGCATCTTCCAGAAACGCCGCCCGCTCCTCGTCACTTTCCAGCAAGGCGATCTCCGCCTCAAGCTGGCCACAGATCCGGACAACCTCGGCGCCCTCCCCGGCGGCGACCTCGCGAACGATCCGCTCGTACGGAGACGAGCCGTCAAGCCCCGCCTCATCGACGTTGCACACGTACAGCACCGGCTTGGCGGTCAGCAGGTGCAGATCACGCAACAGCGCCCATTGCTCGCCGGACAGGTCCAGCGCACGCGCCGGTCTGCCCTCCTGAAGATGGTCCGCCACCGTCGCCAGGACCGGCGCCAGGGCGCGGGCCCGCGCAAGGAGCGCCTTGTCAGCGGATTTGAGCTCTTTTTCCAGCCGGTCCCGGCGACGGCCAACCGTTTCCAGGTCGGCAAGGGCAAGTTCGATATCGATCGTCTCGATATCCCGGGCAGGATCAATGGAGCCGTCCACATGGGTGATGTCGTCATTGTCAAAACAACGCACCACGTGGGCGATGATTCCCGTTTCGCGAATGTGGGCGAGAAACTGGTTTCCCCGCCCCTCACCGTTGCTTGCGCCCCGGACGAGACCGGCGATATCCACAAACTCAACGGTGGTGGAAATCACCTTTTCGGTCGGGATCAGCGCCGCCAGCTCTTCAAGTCGCCGATCGGGAACGGGGACGATTCCCACGTTGGGGTCGATCGTGCAAAAGGGGTAGTTCTCCGCGTCGGCCTGTACCGATGTGAGCGCCGAGAAGATCGTCGATTTTCCGACGTTGGGGAGTCCAACGATTCCAACATTAAGGGGCATGGGCGCGGAGTATAGCACAGCGGCGCGGTCAACCGCTATACTTGAAATACCATGACAGATATTACATCGCTGGAAGAGTTGCAGCAGCGACTGGCGGACGAACCGTTTGTTCTGACCTACTTTTCCCGCCCGGACTGCGGCGTCTGTACGGCGTTAAAACCAAAGGTGCGCGAGATGATCGCGGAGCTTCCCGAGGCAACCTCCTACTACGTCAACCTGGACCTGTTTCCCGAGGCGGCGGGTACCTATTCGATCTTTACGATTCCCGGGATTCTTCTCTTTGTCGACGGCAGAGAGACGATCCGGGAGGCGCGCTACGTGAGCGCTCCTGAACTCGAACACCAGATGAACCGGCTGTATGATCTCAAGTTTTCCGCATAGGACCCCGGTCGCCGTTCTCGCCCTCCTGCTGGGAGTGCTGATTCTGGAGACGGGATCACCGCAGAATCTCAAGAAGCGTCGCCGTCCGGAGATCCCTCTCAACGAACGGATCATCGGAACAATTCCAATTGAGACCGACGCGCCGGCGTATGAACGGTATCAGCTGCAGGTGAGTGATGCGGTGTTCTCCCTGGATTTCCGGATCGAAAATTCCCCGGCGGATCTGGATCTTTTCGTGTACAATTCCGCCGACGATCTCATCGCGTACTCGGAACTGCCGCTGTTTAACGAGACGTTGCGGTTGAACCGCATATCCGACCCCGCCCTCACCAGCGGCCCGCTCTCTGTGGAGATCGCCTACCAGTACAACGTACCACCGCGCGTCTCCGGCGAAACGCTGACGGAGATCCCCTTCGAGCTGACGGTACACGCGGCGATTCCCGAGGTTACCGCGATTCTGCGCCCCGGCGACACCCGGACGGGGCGCCTGCAACCGGACGACGGTATGATCAGCCTGTACCGAATCGATGTTCCGCCGGGAACGCAGGCGCTTCGCCTGGACATTTCCGAGAGCGACGCCGATGTGGATCTCTTTCTCAATCGGGACACCCCGGCGATTGATCCCTTTTCCGCCGCGTACTGGGCGCAGTCGGTGCGGTCATCGGAGGTGCTGGTCGTTGAACCGTCGTCGGATCCGCCGTTACGCCCCGGCACCTATTACGCAACGGTGATCGACCAACTCTCCGACACCTACCCCGCTGATTACCGCATCAGCGTCCACGACCGGAGCGATGCGCCGGAGCATCTGCTGCGGCCGATCAGGCCGACGACGGCGACAAATCCCCGCGATCGCCCGCTGCAGGCGACGGTGGAGGTTCTGACGTTCAGCGGGGGCGGTTCCGGCGTGGTTGTGCACCCTGACGGGTACATTCTGACCAACCGGCATGTCGTTCTTGCCGACTCGGGTGATCCCGCCGAGGAGATCACCGTCGGCATCAGCGAGAACTACGCCCGCCCCCCGGAGGCGCGCTATCTGGCGGAGGTGGTCGAAATCAGCGTTGAACGCGATCTGGCGCTGCTGAAAATCGTCTCCGGCCGGTACGGCGAACCGATCCCCGCCGGAACGGAGTTCGTTTTTCTCGAACCGCGCTTCTCCCCCGTTCCGGAAATCGGGGACGACCTGCGCTTTGTCGGGTATCCGTCAATTGGGGGCACCGGTTCCCGCGCGTCGATCACCTATACTCGCGGTACCGTTGCGGGGTATCAGGATGTGCCGTTCGGACGGCTGATAAAAACCGATGCGGAGATCAATGAGGGCAGTTCCGGTGGTGCGGCGATCGATGCCGACCGGCGACTGATCGGTTTACCCACGGAGGTTGTCGGTCTGGACGCGGGGCAGCTCGCCTACATCTACCCAATGGCGGCGATACCCCGCTCCTGGCGCGCATATTGCTCAGGCGCCGCACCGGAGCCAGACGCCTGGCAAGAAACCGCCGCCGGA
>JAQIBO010000163.1 GCA_027859055.1 Spirochaeta sp. | reverse complement strand
CGGGAAACGCGCCAGTTACAACATCGGCATGTCGATATTTGCCGGAAGCGTGCTGGTCTTTTTCGCGGTCGGACATCTTGGCGGTCCGACGATCGCGTACGTGATCATGGCGATCGCCGGTACCGGCTTTGCCACCCAGTACGTGATGCCGTACTCGATCGTTCCCGATGTGGTGGAGTACGATTACGCAGAGAACGGCGTGCGCCGGGAGGGTGTCTTTTACGGCCTGTGGACGTTTCTCTCCAAGATCGGCCAGGCGGTAGGCCTGGGAATCAACGGGTTGGTCCTTACGGTGTTCGGTTATCGCGAGGCGGTGAACGGGGTCGTTTCCACCCAGCCGGATTCCGCGCTGATCGGGATTCGCCTGATCTCCGGACCGGTTCCGGCGCTCTTTTTTATCGCCGGGGTGCTGATTCTCCGGCACTACCCGATAACCAACGCGGTGTACCAACAGATACACGAAAAGATCCGCCGCCGCGAGGAGCAGATCAGCCGGGCGGTCCCGGATCAGTTCGAGTAGGAGCCCCGCTCTACCCGGTTTTTCCCGTTGTGCTTTGCCGTGTACAGCGCCGTATCGGCGGAAGCGACGAGGGTGCTCGCCTCATCCTCGGTACCGGGCACAACAGAGGAAACCCCAATGCTTACGGTTACGTTGTCCGTGTCCGGAACGAGCTCTCGTTCGCTGAACGACGCCCGCACCCGCTCGGCGATACGCAAAGCGCCCTCTGCAGGCGTGTCGTACAACAAGGCGATAAACTCCTCACCACCGTAACGCGCGACAAAGTCCGTTTTACGGGAGATCGTCTCCTGGAGAATCTCCCCCGCCGCACTCAACACGTTATCGCCGACGATATGTCCATACTTGTCGTTGAAGTGTTTAAAGTAATCGACGTCGATCATCAGTAAGGACACCGGCCGCTTGGACCGGCGCGCCCGAAACCACTCTTCCTGCAGGCGGCTGTCAAAATAGCGGCGGTTGAACAGCCCGGTAAGGGCGTCACGGACGCTGAGCCGTTCCAGTTCCAGATTGGCGGTTGCCAGTTGCCGGTTGGCGTACTCGAGGTCGCGGTTCTTACCGGCCAGGACCCGGGCGGTGCGCCAGCGGATGCCGCCCACGATAAGGACTCCCACAGCAGCCGCGTACAGACCGTACGCCCACCACTGGGCGTACCACGGCCCGGTGACGTTTAACTTCAGCGTTGCCGGCTCCCCGGTCCATACGCCGTCGTTATTTGCCGCCCATACCTGCAGCTCGTAGGAGCCGGCGGGCAGGTTGGTATAGGTGGCAAAGTTCCGCGTCCCGGCGATCACCTGGTCACGTTCAAATCCATCAAGCTGGTAGCGGTAGCGGTTGCTTTGCGGTGATTCGTAGTCCAGACCCACAAATTCGAAGCTGATGAAACTGTCGCTGGAGTCGATAGTGATCTCCGCGTCGTTAAAACTGACCCGGTCCGGATCCACCGACTCCTGAAACACCTGCACATCAACGATCTGCACCTCCGGCGGATGCGTATTCTGCAACGCCAGAGAGGAGTCTATCCTGGTAATCCCGTGGCCGCCGCCGAAGAGCAACGTGCCATCGGTGTCCTGAAACGCTCCACTGTGAAACGCACTTCCGAACAGTCCGTCCTGTTCGTCGAGAATATCGACCGCGCCGGAGTCCGAATCGTAGGAGGTAATGCCCTGCTGCGTACCTATCCAGAGCTGCCCCATCGCGCCCTCAAGAATTGACAGGATCGAGTTGTCCGACAGGCCGTCGTCCTGGGTCAGATGGGTGAACCTACCGGTGTCGCGGTCAAGCAGATTGAGGCCGCCGCTGACCGTGCCAACCCACAACTGGTCGCGGGAATCCTCGTACAGCACGCGCACGGTGTTGCTGGATATGGTGGAGCGATCGTCAGCATCATGCCGGTACACGGTAAACGCTTCCCGCTGCGGGTCATATCGATTCAATCCGTCGTTTGTCGCGATCCACAGATCACCACGCGAATCGGTAAGAAGATCGTAAACCAGGTTATTTGAGAGACTGGCAGGGTCGTCGGGGTTTGCTTTGAAGACGCGGGTTTCGCCGGTCTCCGGCTCAACGCGGGTGAGTCCACCGCGATAGCTTCCAATCCACAAGTACCCTTCGCTGTCCTCCGCCACCTGGTACACGATTTCGCCGGAATACTCCACATCCGGGTATACGTCGCGTCCCCAGGTGAGAAAGCGGTCGTTCTCCCGGTCGTACTGCTGGAGCCCACCGTTGGTGCCCACCCACAGACGTCCTCGCCGGTCTTCGTACAGCACGGTGACGATATCATTTACCAAGGCGTAGGGGTCGTCGGCGTCGACGTCGTGAACGTGCCAGCGCTCCGCCTCCTCGTCGTACCAGGCGAGGCCTCCGCTGTACAGCCCAACCCATAACCGGCCGGTGCGGTCACGATAGATCGCGTTGATCTTCCCCGCCGGCAGCGACGCAGGATCATCGGGGTCGTGGTGATAGGCGCGAAAATTCCGCTGCCGCGGACTGACGTAATGGACGCCGCCGCCGTTGGTACCGATCCAGACAAGCCCCGCCGCATCCTCAAAGAGGGAGTACACCACCGGTGATGCGACACCTTCATCACGATCCTCCGAAAAGGTGAACCGTTGTCCCTCGGAGGTGACCGCAAAGAGGCCGCCACCCCAGCTTCCCGCCCACAGGGTACCGTCGGATCCGGCGAGTACGGTGTAAATCCGGTTGTCCGCGAAGAAATACGGCTCAAACGAGCGATTCTCCACGTCCACACGGACCATGCCCCCCGTATCGGACTCGTCACCCCACGTTCCAAGCAGAAGTTCGCCGTCAGAGGTCTCTCTGATCGCCATCACGTAGGGCGAACTCCACCCGAAATCGACCGGTTCAACCTGTTCCGTCTGCGGATTCCAGCGGGCAAGCCCCGCATAGGTGCCGATCCACAGGGTGTTATTACTGTCCAGATAGAGCGCGCGAACCACTTCACTTTCGGTGGTGATGCGCTCGAAATCTCCCTCCGCGGTCATGCGGTTGAGTCCGTTTTGGGTTCCCACCCACAGATTCCCCTCCGGGCCGTGGCTGATCGCGATAACGACGTTGTCCGAGAGCGTCTGCCAGTCGTTTGTATCGGACTGATAGGTGGTAAACCCCGGCTCTCCAAGGGTCAGTCGGGCGAGGCCGCTGTAGGTACCAACCCACAGGGTATCATCTGCTTCACTGTAGTAGGTTGTCTGAACCAGGTCATGGGGCAGCGAGGTTGTGTCAAACGGGCGGTTCTTGTACGTGCGGAATGAGCGTCCGTCGTAGCGCGTCAGTCCCCCTTGCGTCCCGAACCACAGGAACCCGCGGCGGTCCTGTTGAATGGAAGACACCGAGTTGTGGGGCAATCCGTCGGTCCGATCAAGGAGATTGAGACGCGGGTACTGATCGCCGGTAAAAAACTCCTGACCCGACGCGGGGGCAAGCAAAAAACCACCCAACGCGATAGCGATCGCGACGACATACGCCTGCCGAGTGTACATCGGTTTTCTCATTAATTGAGAAATATATCAAACAAAGCGCAGCTCGTGATACCGGGATTGCACCAGGTGGTACACTCTTTTTCCCGTCTCCGTGGTAAAACGGGGCTCTGCCGTGGCAAAAAACTCGTCAAGGTGTTCGTAGTCGGGGAATTCGCCGGCTTCACGGTGCGGATCGTAACGCCGGTCCCGCTCGTACAGGAGCGCCTGCAGGCACATATCAACGAGGTTCATATCCCGGACAAAACGCGCCTCTGTCGTGTTCCCCGCTTCGTACTCGTCCCAGAGCTCATAAATATATGGCAGTGACGGGATCTCCGCGGTCGCCACTCCCGTGGCGGGGACGGGGGTAGGCGCGGTGAGACGCTCCATGGCGCGGCGCTCCCGGTCTGCTTTCTCTTCCGTCGAGGGCGCATCGCCACCGGGAGTTATCCGGCGCGGGATATCGCCCACTTCCACCTCGGCCAGGTCATGGACCAGGGCGATAGCCACCGCCCGGTCACAGTTCAGCGTTTCCGCAGCCAACGGTGCGTAGAGAAGACAGAGCAGCGCGGTGCCCCAGGAGTGGTCGGCAACCGACTCGGGGTCCTCGATACCGCGCAGGACCCATCCGGTCCGCCGCAGGTCTTTCAGCTCGATAAACTGTAACGCCCGGTCCAGCACCGTATTGAGGGCGCTCGCGGGAACTTTCTCCATAGCGACACGCTATACCGCTCGGGTCACACAATCAACTCCCGCCACCCGGCTCGAGTTGTCGCACAGGTCGTGATTCACCTGCTACACTGTTCAACGCGATGGCACACATACTGTTAGTCGAAGATGAGCGTGAACTGAACCAGATGGTCTGTGATTATTTGACCAACGCAGGCCATACAGTACGGCAGACCTATGACGGCTCGACGGCGGTGCGTGAAGTCTTTCAGACGCCTCCCGACCTTATCGTTCTTGACCTGAACCTTCCCGGTCTTGCCGGAATTGACCTTGCCCGCACGGTAACCGACCAGACGGAGATTCCGATTATCATCGTGAGCGCCCGGGGTGAGGAGGAAGATCGCCTGGCCGGGTTTTCCGCCGGTGTAGACGACTATCTGGTGAAACCGTTCAGTCTGCCGGAGCTTGCGATGCGTATCACCGCGGTACTCCGCCGGACGGAACAGCGCTCCGCATCCGAAACGGATGCATCGCCGGCGATCGTCGTCGGTGATATCACGATAGACACCGAACGGCGGGAGGTGACCATTGCCGGACGGTCTGCGGAGCTGACGGCGGCTCAGTTTGCGATTCTTGCAACGATGGGGCGCCACCCCGGACGCGTATTCACCCGCCTGCAGTTGCTGGAAAGCTTCCAGGATCACGCGTTTGAGGGCTACGAACGAACGGTTGATGTCCACATCGGCAAGATCCGCAAGCAGATCGAAGATGATCCCGCGACGCCGCACCGGCTGGTAACGGTCTGGGGTGTCGGCTACCGCCTGGAGGATCAATGAAGATCGGCCTCACCGGGCGCCTCGTGCTCAGTCACGCCGCAGTTGCCCTGGTTGCGGTGGTGGTGTTTTCAGCGGTGTTGATATCCACGACGGGACGGCAGGCGGTGGAAACCGGGGTGGCGATCGACCGCGCCACGGCGGAGCGTCTGGCCCCGTGGATTGAAGAGTACTACCGCAATGAGCGCACCTGGGACGGTCTGGATGAGGTGATAACACCCGGGACACCCCGCGGCGGGCCACCCCGGGAGATACCGATGATGCCGGGTATGTCGGGTATGTCGGGAGCGCCGATGATGGGTGCCCGGCGCGCGCAACCGACGATTCCCCGCCTGCTGGAACGACCGATCCTCATCGTTGATGCGACCGGAGGCGTGCTCGCTTCGCGCGGAGTTACCTCCGACGAGATGCCGGAA
>JAQIBO010000040.1 GCA_027859055.1 Spirochaeta sp. | reverse complement strand
GATTGAAGCGCTGGGGATTTACACCTGGTTTGCCGAGAACGTTCTCAGTAACGTTCCGACGATCGCCTTTTTGATGCAGGGAAGCGTTGTGGTGCTACAGGTCCTGATTGGACTTGCGCTGATAGGCGGTTTGCTGACGTTCCCGGCAGCGCTTGTCTCGATTGCGTTTGGACTGTTGTTCATCGCCTCCGGATGGGGTAACCCTGAACTGTTATGGTACCTTGCGGCGTCAATTGTGATGCTCGGCGGGGCAGGACGCGGATTTGGTCTCGACCATTGGGTCATGCCGTGGCTCAAGAAATGGTGGAACAAGCGGACGATCGCCAAGCGAACGTATCTCTACACCGGTGAACCCCGGGACTGATGATATGGGACGGTTTCCCGGAGATACGCCGGGAGCTTGATCGCGTTCAGGCGGTAATCCGTGCTGAGGTGACCCGCCCCGGTGGGGTTATCGCCGAGGGGCTGTCGGAACTTGCAAACAGGGACGCGAAACTGTTGCGTCCCGCGTTTACGATTCTGGCAGCTCGAATTCAGACCGGAGGACGGGCGGCGGAGGAACGAATCATCCGCCTGGCCGCCGCGATCGAGCTGCTTCACATCGCATCACTGATTCATGATGATATCGTTGACGGCGCGGAGCACCGACGCGGGGGGAAGGCGCTTCATCGTAAATATGGGGACCGTACCGCCGTACTCATGGGTGATTTTCTTTTTGCCCGGTGTTTTTCTCTCGTTTCCGACTACGCGCGACCCGAAAACGCGTCACTACTGACCGGCACGGTGGGACACCTCATCGAGTCGGAGGTGTCTGAATACACCGCGGACAACGAGAGCGAGTGGTCGGTGCGAAAATATCTTCACCGCGTTATCGGAAAGACCGCAGTCCTGTTTTCACTCAGTTTTCATATCGGTGCAGCTGAAGCGTGTGACGAAAATTGTGATCAACGCAGTGTCGAAGTTCTGCGTCGGATCGGGTATAACATCGGGATCGGCTTTCAGATCATCGACGACGTTCTTGATATCTTTGGTGAGCAACGTACGACTGGAAAAACGGGGGCTGTTGACCTCAAGCAGGGCATTCTGACGTTACCGGTTATTCTTGCCGCAAACAACGGCCAACGGGCGCGTTTGATTCGGACACTGGAAAAGATAGCCCGACGACATTCCCGGAAAGGCGGAATCAACCGCTTCTGGGAGAACCGGGCACTTGATGAAGTCCGGACGCGTATCGAGGAGGCCGGCGGCCGGCAGGGGGCGATCGCTGCGGCGGAAGTGTATACCCGACGCGCCCACCGCGAACTGGACCGTTTGCCGGACAGTGCCGATCGCGCGACACTCCGCAGCGTCACGGCGCAATTACTGTCCCGGGCGTCGTAAACGCGAACGACCCGTCTATAAAAGAGCCCCCGGTCAACCACAGTAGTGGCGGCCGGGGGCTGTTTTTTGGTCGCGCTTTTTCACGCGATCAGCGCGGGCGCCGTAGGCGGCCCGCGCGAGCACTTCTCTTAGCGCGCTGCGCCCTCGAGCGCTTCCTCAGCAAGCGTGAAGAACTCTATTACATGAATCGTAGCTCCGGAGATCGCATCGGTGTGTCCCTCGTCGGAGGAATATTCGATTGCGGTGGGATCCTGGATTTCAAGAAGATGGGCTTCCGCAGCGTTGGCCTGTTCAAACCAGGGAGCCATCGCGCCGCCGTTTTCAACCATGCCGTATTCGCCTTCCATCGATTGGGTCTTCTTGTCGTTGCCGCCGTCTTCAGGGACGCCGTTCCAGTTCGCGGCGACGATACGGCCACCAAGTACGGTAAGGTTTACGTTGTACTTCCACCCGTTGTCGCTGAACTCAGCCTCTTCCGCGTAGTAGTGACCGTCCTGCCACATACCGTAGCCGGCCGGGCCGTTTGCAAGCGCTTCTTCTGCAAGCGAAAAGAACTCAATCACGTGAATCGTTGCGCCGGAAATCGCGTCGGTGTTGCCCTCATCGGAGGTGTACTCGATATCGGTCGGGTCCTGGGTTTCCAGGAGGTATTCCTCAGTGGCTTCTGCCTGTTCGAACCAGGGGGCTATCGCTCCACCGTTTTCGACCATGCCGTACTCACCGGAACGTGACCGCGTCTCTTTGGAGGTGCCGCCGTCGGTGTTGGCGCCGTCCCACGTAGCGGAGACGATCTCGCCACCGTCAACTTCGAGAATAACGACGTATTTCCAGCCGGTTCGTTCGCTGAAACCATCTTCCTGAGCGAAGTAGATCCCGTCTTCATACTGACCGGATGATGACTCCTCGCTTGAACTGTCCGAAGTCGCCGAGTCGGAACTCGTCTCCGCAGGGGCGGTCTCTTCGGCTTCACCGCCGCAACCAACAAGGGCGAGGGTGAAGATCAGAATGATTGTCACCATAAACGGCATTGAAATGTGTGTACGCATATAAACTCCTTCATTGTGAAATGCGATTCGTAACGTGAAAATAATAGCATAAACTTTGTTGATACGGAATAGTATTTGACGCAGAAAATTCACATTTATTGTGAAAACGCGCACAACAAATGTGAGTAGCAGCGACGGCAGGGTATCAGTCCCCGGTCGGACAGGTATTACGCGAAGTGACGACCACCAAGGAGGTCCCGCACGGCGTGCATATAATCCACAAACAACGGCGGGTACAGATTTATACCGGTGCTGGTGACTTCGCCGGCCGCCATTTTGAGATGTATGAACCACGTAGTCGCATCGGGAAGAGATTCACCGTTGTACACGGGCGCCCACGACCACAGGTCAATCCGATCGACCGTTTCACGAAATCGACGCCAGTCCGAGTCGTTCGGGGAGAACGTTTCCGTGTTGTGTACATCGTAACCGCGCTCAAACACGCGGTACGTGAGTTCACCATCGATCAGTTCGACCTCGTAGGAGGGACCAACAAACCCACCAATCCACGTTTTAAAAATGACAGGTGCAACAACCAAAATTTAAATACTCCAGTAAAAGGTAACAGCCTATTATTGCATGAAATATTCGTATTTACCAGTCCCTTTTGTACCAATTGGAACGCCCGGCCCCGCATGATATAGTGGCGGGCGTTTTGGATACCGTATGAGCCAACAAGAACCACGTGAAAACAGTCGAAACAAAATTCTTGATGCCGCTGAAACGCTCTTCCGTGAGCACGGGTTCCACGCCGTTTCTCTTTTTGATGTCGCAGCAGCGGTCGGAATCCGAAAACCGTCTTTGTATCATCACTTCCCCAAGGGGAAAGAGGAACTCTTTATAGCGGTTCAGGACCGTATGTTTCTTCGCATCGGCGGTGATTTGGACGGTCTGCTTGGGCACGTCAGAGATTCGTTGGAACCGAATGCAAATCTCTTTGAGAAGGGAATCCACGCAACGGCTCATTGGCTGTTGGCGCGGCCGCCGTTATTTCTTCTTTCGATGATGCACCATGATATGCCGGGACTCAGCGATGAATCACGTAGCCACCTGATACAGTCAAGTTACGGCGTCATAATGCGACCGATTGTCGACCTCGTTCGTGACGCGCAGATACGGGGAGACGTTCGGGAGATTGAACCGCACACCGTTGCCGGAGGATTTCTCTCCCTCATCGAGGGTACCATCATCGCGGCGCAGGCGGGGCTGGGGACCGAACTTACGGCGATGGTGGAAGCGACAACAGATATGCTTGTCCACGGGACGATACAGGAGGGTTCCGGAACGTGAGAAATGATGATGTGGCAACAGTGAATCGGACTGGCGTCCGGCTCGACGTGAATCCGGTCCGCGCGGTGGTTTTTGATCTGGACGGGACGCTGTATCCCGGAGACGCCACCCTGGAGTACTACCTTGAACGGGTGCTGGAGGGCGGCGGCGGTATGTCCGGGACAAAGGAGACGGTGCTTCGTGAAACGCTGACCGTTCTCGATGGTACTCACCCTTCTCTTCGGCTTGGTGATTTCGTTCGGGGATTACCGGGAGAGGAGGATTTCGATTCGATACAGCTTCCGCCGGATACGCCGACCGGTGAACTCCCGAATGAATGGACCTATCTTGGTGACGGATGGACTGTTGTCTACTATCTGACACGGGCCGCCCGGATCGAACGCCAGACGTATATCGATGCATTTCACGCGTCGCGCTACGCGATGAGTTCCGGGGAGCTCGACCATGCACCCTCGGTGCGCCTCCGGACCGTGCTGATGGAACTGAAACAGGTTGGAATCCGTCTGGTTATGCAGTCCAACTCCAGCGAAGACTCGGGATGGCCGACGCTGCGCTACCTCGGGCTGGATTCGGTCTTTGACGAATACGTCTTTACTGCGGAAAAACCCGCCGGAATGGGGGCGCTCTTTGCACGACTTCGGGAGGGGTACGGAATAGACCCGGCGATGGTGTTGTCCGTCGGAGACCACCCGTGGAACGATATCGCTGCTGCCCGCGAGCTGGGGGGCCAATCTTTGTTGATTTCGCCGTTTGCCGGACTGTCCGGTACCGGCTTCGAACCGCGTATCCGGACCGTTTCAGAACTTGCCGATGCGCTTGCGGCGCTTGCTGCAACCACGCGGGATCGTCTGAGCACGTTCAACCCCAATTGATCGCTTCATGAAAGACCTCCTGCTTCTTGGTGCGGGGCACGCGCACCTCAAGACGATTCACGCAATTCCCGTTCTGCACCAACACGGCGTCCGCGTTGTCGTTGTGGATCCGGCACCGCACTTGTACTATTCCGGCTCAATTTCCGGAATAGTCGGTGGGATGATAGCCCCCCGCGGCGGCACTATTGATACCCGCGCAATTGTGGAACGCAACGGGGGTCGATTTGTCGAAGCAGCGGCGATACGGATCGATCCGAACGACCGGACCGTTGCACTGTCCGATGGAAATATTCTCTCCTGGGATGTGTTGAGTTGCGCGGTCGGGAGCCACAGTGAAACGCGCTTTACAGTCGATGAAGCAGCCGCGGACCGCGTGATTCCGGTGAAGCCGGTTCGCGACGTGTCCCGCTTTGATCGCCCGTTCCTGGACTACGCCGGTACGCATCCGTGCCACATCGTTGTTCTCGGTGGCGGAGCGACCGCTGTGGAGATCGCCGGCAATATGGTGCGCCGCGCCCGGCTGCGAGGGAGCAGCTGTCAAGTTTCCGTCGTGACGCGTTCTGCACAGCTTCTTCCCGGGTTTCATCCCGCTGCGGGAAAGATCGCGGAAGCACACCTTGACCGTCTCGGCGTAGCGGTGCATGTGAATTCGTCGGTAACGCGGGTTGGTGCCGGGAAAATTATCCTTGCCGATGGCTCGACCAGGGCCTATGACTACGTTATTCCCGCTACCGGTCTGGGTGTCCCCTCGGTTTTTGCCGACTCGGGGTTGCCCGTCGCCAAGGACGGGGCGCTGCGGGTCAACCGCTCCCTGCAGGTGTCGGGGTATCCGATTTTTGGCGGCGGCGACTGCATCTCATTTGCACCGCAGGAACTGGCGCGGGTCGGTGTACACGCGGTGTACCAGGCGCAGGTCATTTACGAAAACGCGTTGTGGGCGGCCGGCGATACCGGTCCCATGGATGGGAAGGAGCCGCCGGCGTCGTACACGCCGCCTGATCGCATGCTCCAGATTCTGAACCTCGGTGACGGGACGGGCCTCGCTATTCGGGGGAGCCGGGTCCGCGTGGGCAGGCTGTGGCTGGCGCTCAAAGAGCGGATCGACTGGGGCTACGTACGGTCCGGCGGGGCGCGTCTGCGCCCTTCGGTGGCAGCGCCTCCGCGGGAAATGATCCCCATAACGCGGTAGGTCAACTCTGCGGCGGTGTATTGCCACGCGTTCTGGCCGGCAATCGGCGCCAGCTCAACCACGTCAAAACCGATAATCGAGACGGAGCGGGCGATGCTTTCTATGATCGAGAGTGTCTGGTACCACCCCAGCCCGCCCGGTACCGGTGTGCCCGTCGCCGGCATGATCGAGGGGTCAAGTCCGTCAACGTCAATCGTCATATACGCCCGCGACGGAAACGAGGCGGGTATCGGGATCTCGTTCAAGCCCGTCGGGACGATATCCGCCGCATCGTGCGGGTAGATCGGAACCGCTGCTCCGACGGTGTGGCCGGCGCGGTAGATCACCTCTTCCGGTGACAGCGCTCTGACACCGATTTGAATAACCGGCATGCCCAGGTCCTCGTGGATGCGTCGAGCAATACACGCGTGACTGTCCCTGCTTTCCTCGTAGCTTTCACGCAAATCTGCGTGGGCGTCGATTTGAATGAGACCGATCGCCTCATCGGGGCCGAGAACGTCACGAAACGCAGCTACCGCAGGAGGGG
>JAQIBO010000523.1 GCA_027859055.1 Spirochaeta sp. | reverse complement strand
AAAGCGGTGTCATCGATCGTTGAGTGCGCGCCACCGTAAAATAGTACCGGTTATCGTAAAATGTTTCGATTGGATTCCCGGGCAACACCCCTCATGCTGGAGATACGTATTTCAGTCTTAAGGAGGCTCAGAATGAGAAAAACCCGATTAGTCGCGATCCTCGTGGTCGTGGCGATGGTATTTGGTGCGGCGACTGCGTTTGCATCAGGCGCGGGAGAAGAGACGAATAAGGTCGTTGCCTACAGCGCCCATGAGGACACGATCATCGCCGGCATGGTCCGCATGTGGGAAGAGGACTATCCCGACATCGAGCTTGAAGTCATCAAGATGGGTTCGGGCGATGTGATCAATCGCGTCGTGGCGGAGTCTTCCAACCCGCAGGCGGACGTGATCTGGAGCATTGGTGGAGAACCGCTGGAGCAGAACGCTGATCTGCTGGAACCCTATCAGCCGGCCGACTGGGACATGATCGAGGATGTCTACAAGGTTGGAACCAACTGGCTTCCATACACCGGCATCATGAACGTCTTCGTGGTGAACACGGACATGCTCAGTGAAGATGAATACCCGACAACCTGGACCGACCTGGCCGATGATCGATTCGAGAATGGCGTTGTCACCGCTCGGGCGGATCAGTCCGGTTCGTCCTACATGCAGCTGGCAAACGTGCTGGCAATCTACGGTGACGGCGAAGAAGGCTGGGACATCTACCGCTCCATGATGGAGAACTTCTTCATCTCGTCGAGCTCCGGTGCGGTACCGCGTTTCGTGAACGATGGAGAAGCGCCGGTGGGTATTACCCTTGAAGACAACGGTCAGCGATTCGTCGAAGGGGGCGGTCCGATCGAAATCGTGTATCCTGAAGATGGAGCCGTAGCCGCTCCCGACGGGATCGCAATCATCAAGGGCGCACCCAACCTCGAGGGCGCTCAGACGTTCGTCGACTGGGCACTTTCGGCCCGCGTGCAGAACTTCCTCGTCAACGAGATGGGCCGCCGCCCGGTCCGTAGCGATGCCGATGCTCCGTCGGGATTGCCTCCCATGAGCGAGATCAACACGATCGAATATGATTTCGAGTGGTCCGCGGGAAACCGGGCAGCCTTCATCGAGCGCTTCCGCGAGCTGCTGATGGAGCTCGAACTGTAAGATCACCGTCACGCGGTGATTCCTAACAGTGGTTCGCCGCCGGAGCTTCAGCTTCGGCGGCGGATCACTATTTCTACCTAAAAACCCTACATCCGTACAGAGAGGTTCCATGCCTGCAAAACCGATTCAGATTGAGAACATCCGCAAGACGTTTCCCGGCGTCGTGGCATTGGATGACGTTTCGATTGAAGTGATGGAAGGCGAGTTTTTCACGCTGCTGGGACCCAGTGGATGCGGGAAGACGACCCTTCTGAGAACAATTGCCGGTTTCTACAACCAGGACGCCGGCCATATCCGAGTGGGCGAGGCGGTGATCGACAAGGTTCCCGCCCACAGCCGAGATATCGGTATGGTGTTTCAGAACTACGCCGTCTTTCCCCACATGACCGTGGCGGAGAACGTGGCGTTCGGCCTCAAGAACCGCAAGATTCCCCAGAAGGAGATTGGGCCCAAGGTGACCCGTGCGCTGGCAACGGTGCAACTCTCCGGATATGAAGAACGCACTCCCGATAAACTCTCCGGCGGGCAGCAACAGCGCGTCGGTCTCGCCCGGGCGATGGTGATCGAGCCCCGGCTCCTGCTGCTGGACGAGCCGCTGTCCAATCTCGACGCCAAGCTCCGGATCCAGATGCGGGAAGACATTCTTGATATTCAGCGACAGCTCGGCATCACTGCGGTGTACGTCACGCACGACCAGGAGGAGGCGTTGGTGATCTCCGACCGCATCGCGGTAATGAACTTCGGGGTGGTGCAACAGATCGGTACTCCCTGGGACATCTATCGCGATCCCGCCAACGAGTTTGTGGCTACCTTCGTAGGCAATATGAACATCTACGGTGGTGCGGTGATCGACAGCTCCGTTACCGAGGATACGCGGTCACGGATGAACATCCCCCAGGGCCGCAGTCAGGCGGACGTCCGGGTGGCGTTTCGACCGGAGGACGCCCGAATTCTTCCACCGGACGAGAAGGTCTCACCGGACGACGTGGCGTTCGATGGCAACGTTGAAAAGACTCTCTTTCTCGGTTCCGACGTGATCTACCGGATCGGGCTCGGCGACGAAGTGACTCTTACCGTTAACGAGTACGTTTCAAAGCGCTCGCAATTGCGCACCGAAGGCGACGCCATCACCGCCGTGGTGCCCCGCGCGCATCTGATGTTTTTCGACACATCCGATGGTGCTCGGATCCGCGAGGAGGCGTAGACATGCTCAACTGGATTCGCAAGAACGGCTTCTGGTCGACCGTTACAGTTCTGGGATACGTGATGTTCGGTATCCTGATCCTTCTGCCGGTCTTCACAATCGTGCGGGAGAGCTTTTTTGGTGCCGACTCCGGCAGGTTCGGTCTGGAAAACTACTTTACCTTCTTTACCACCCCATACTATTCACGGGCGCTGCTCAACAGCCTGGTGGTCTCGGTAGGCGGCACGGTGGGCGCCGTTATTCTCGGAGTTCCGCTGGCGTTCTTCACCACCCGCTACCGGATCCGCGGCAGCGCCGGCCTATCGACCCTGGCGACTCTGGCCTTGCTCACTCCGCCGTTTCTGGGAGCGTATGCGTGGATCGTAATGCTCGGACGAAACGGCTTTCTCCGGCAGATGCTCATGACGATCGGCGTGGAAATTCCCACGATTTATGGACCGATGGGAATCATCATCGTGTACACCCTGCAGTTCTATCCGTTTGTCTTTCTGCTCACCGCCGGCGGACTGCAGACAGTCGACCGTTCCATGGAAGAAGCCGCCGAAAACCTCGGCGCCCGACCGTTCAAGAAATTCTTTCGAATCACGATGCCTCTGGTTATTCCGTCGATCACCTCCGGCGCGCTCCTGGCGTTTATGCTCTCTTTGGCCAACTTTGGCACCCCCATGATCATCGGTGGTCGCTATCGGGTTCTTCCGACGATGGCGTACAACATGTACACCAGTGAGGTCGCCACCCGACCGGCAATGGCATCTACGATCAGCATTGTTCTGGTTCTGGCGGCAAGTTTCGCGATCTTTCTGCAGCGGTATGCTGCAAACAAACGCAAGTACACCAGCATGCTGCTCAACCGACCGGTGGTACTCAAACTGAAGGGCGTGAAAAACGTATTTGCCCATCTCGTATCCTACGGGATCGTTGCGCTCAGCACCCTCCCCATGGTGATCGTTGTGATTTTCGCGTTTCGCAACACCAACGGGCCGGTGTTTGCCGAGGGATTCGGCCTCGACAGCTTCCGCCGGGTCATCGTCGAGGTTCCCCAGGCAATTACCAACAGCCTGCTCTTTTCCATCAGTGCCGTGATCATGATCGTGATCGTGGGAACGCTGCTGGGCTTTGTTGTCAGCCGAAAGCGGAATCCCGCCAACAACGTTCTCGACACCCTGCTCATGAGCCCCTACATCCTGCCGGGTACGGTGCTCGGTATCGGGTTCATCACCACCTTCAACAACCCACCAATCGTGCTGTACGGGACTGCGACGATAATCATACTGGCGTACTTCATCCGGCGCCTCCCCTACTCGGTGCGGTCAGCGGTATCCATTCTGCAGCAGATAGATCCCGCCCTCGAGGAGGCGGGGGTCAGCCTGGGCGCTCCACCGGCCCGGGCGTTCCGCAAGATCGCCCTTCCGCTCATGCTTCCGGGAATTCTCTCCGGCGCGATTCTGAGCTGGATCACCGCCATCAACGAGCTCTCCGCGTCGATTCTCCTGTACGTGGGCGGAACGATCACCATGCCGATTCGGATTTACCTCTCGGTGATGGACGGCTACTTTGGTCCGGGCTCAGCGATGGCAACAATTCTACTGCTTGCCACCGGGCTGGCTCTGCTAATACTTAACCTGGTTGGCGACAGTCGACGAAACATCGTCTGAGGCGGGGGGATCGCCATGCGCCACGTAGTACATCCCCGAACCGCCGAGGTGGAGTCGGAAGCAGCCCGGCTGCTTGCCTCGGTTATCAGTCGGCGCGCCGGGGAGAACCGGCAGTGCCGTATGGGATTATCCGCGGACCCCGCCTGGGAAGGGGTGTGGCAGGAGTTGATCCGGTTTCACGGTGAGGAAGGACTATCCTTTTCACACGTCGTGCTGTACAGCCTGGATGAGTTCTATCCGATCAGTGACACGGATTTGCAGAGTCACTCCCGACATATTCGCGACGGGCTTGTGGCTCATCTCGATATTCCGGCCTCGCAGGTGCACCTGCTGGACGGAACGGTTTCCAGGGAAACCGTGGACGACTACTGCCGGCACTACGAGCGGGAGATCGCCGAGGGCGGCGGACTCGATGTGGCACTACCGGGCATCTCCTCCGCCGGTCATATCGGATTCAACGGCCCAGGATCCGGGATGGACAGCCCCACACGGACGGTCAACATAGACCGATCCCGGCGAATCTCCCTGGCGGCAGATTTTTTCGGAACGGAAAACGTTCCCCGCCAGGCGCTCACCGTGGGTCTGGCCACGATTCTCAGCGCAGGGAAGATCGTAATCGTGCAGCTCGGCGAGGATCGCGCCGCCCTCGTGGCCCGCATGATCGAGGGAGACCGGGATCCCTCGGTTCCGGCGACCTATATTCGCCGACATCCCGATACCACGATAATCACCGACGAGTCCGCCTGTGGTGAACTCACAAGATACCGAACTCCCTGGAAGGAAGGACCGATATCCTGGACCGATCGCATCACCCGGCGCGCGGTGAAAATGCTCGCCCTTTCCACGGAGAAAGCGATTCTCAAGCTCACGGAAGAGGACTACAACGAGGGTGGTCTGCAGGATCTACTCTCCTCCGGGGGCAGCGCGTACGACATCAATATTCGGGTGTTCCGGCGATTTCAATCCACCATAACCGGCTGGCCCGGCGGCAAGCCGGACGACCCCACCGGATTCTTTCCGAAACGG
This sequence comes from Spirochaeta sp., assembly GCA_027859055.1. GTDB lineage: Bacteria > Spirochaetota > Spirochaetia > DSM-27196 > Alkalispirochaetaceae > Alkalispirochaeta. The sequence goes on along the minus strand of JAQIBO010000523.1, from coordinate 4,996 downwards.
GTGGTGGTCTTCTCGCCGCATCCCGACGACGACGTCATCTCGATGGGGGGCACCCTGATCCGCCTGGCGGACCAGGGACATGAGGTGCACATCGCCTACCAAACCTCCGGGAATATCGCGGTCTTTGATGAGGACGCACTGCGCTACACCGATTTCGTCCGCGATTTCTGCGAGCAGTTTCAGGTGAAAAGCGATCGGGTGGTGGAGATAGACTCTCATGTGGACCGGTTCCTCCGAAACAAGCAACCCGCTGAAGTTGATAGCCGATACGTGCTCGACATAAAAGGCATGATCCGCCGCAATGAGGCGCGCGCCGCGGCCCGGTGTTGCGGAGTACCGGAATCTCGGCTCCACTTTCAGGATCTGCCGTTCTACCAGACCGGCACGATCGAGAAGCGCTCGATCAGCGAGCAGGATATCTCTGAGACCGAAAGGTTGCTCCGCGGGTTAAAGCCCCACCAGATCTACGCTGCCGGAGATCTCTCCGATCCCCATGGAACCCACCGTACCTGTCTGAGTATCGTATTGCAGGCGGTGCAACGCTGCGCCGATACCGAATGGTACCGGCAGTGCACCGTCTGGCTCTATCGTGGCGCGTGGCAGGAATGGCCGATCGACGAGATCGAAATGGCCGTCCCCTTGAGCCCGCAGGAGGTGGAGCGCAAGCGCGTGGCGATCTTTAAGCACGAATCCCAGAAAGACCGGGCGCTGTTCCCCGGCTCCGACAGCCGCGAGTTCTGGCAACGGTCTGAGGCACGCACCCGGGAAACCGCGCGGCTCTACGACCGGCTGGGACTGGCGGAGTACGAAGCTATTGAGGGCTTCGTGGAGTGGGACGGCGAGTCCGGTCTCACCATCTAATAGCGAAAGAGGAGTACTTCAGTTATGCCCAACATCACAACGATCGCCTTTGACTTCGGGGGTGTCCTGGTACAGCGTATCAGCGACGAATTCATATGTCACATGGCGTATGCCGCGGGCGCGGACCCGGAACGATTCGTCCCCACGTTTTGGCGGCTTCGAAACGACTTCGACTCCGGCGCGCTGGACGCCCGGACCTACTGGCACACCGTAATGAGTGAGGCCGGGAGTGATCCGTCACGACAACCCGGCACGGAAGAAGAAACCATAGATCTGCTCATGCACTTGGACGCCCTCGGGTGGGCATCGATCCATCCAGGGATGCTCCGCTGGATCTCAGCACTCAGGCATGCCGGGTTTCGACGGATGATTATCTCGAATATGGCCGCCGAGACCTATGATCTCATCATTCGCAATAGCGCTCTGCTGCACTACTTCGAGCGGGTAGTGTTGTCCGGCTGGATCGGAATCAACAAGCCGGATCGACGCATTTTTGAGGCTGCCGCCACAGAAATGGAAGTTGAACCGGGAGAGATGCTGTTTATCGACGACCTGGCACACAACGTGGAAGGAGCAAAGGCTGCTGGTCTGCACGCCGTACAGTTCCGCGATCCGCAGACTTTTGCGGATGAACTGCGTGAACGCTATCCCGAAATACCCGGTACGGGAATCCTCTGCTCGCAGCCGACGATGAGCTCGGGAAGCGCCCCATGGCACACGATGGAATAACCAGTGACCGAGTTCACACGCTTCATTGAAGACACCCTTCAGGACGTATCGGAACTGGCGCTGCAGTACTACCGTGCAATCACCTCCGCCGGTGGCAAGACAACCGGGATGGAAATCAAAGCGGGAGATCCCAATCAGGTTCTTACCGCCGCGGACCTGGCGGTAGGCGAAGAAATTCAGCGCCGAATCCAGGGTCAGGTTCCCCGTCATGCGCTGCTCGACGAAGAGCAAGGATACAGGCCGTCGCTCGGAGGTGGAGACCCGGACTATACCTGGGTGGTCGATCCCATCGACGGCACCAGTAACTTCGCCGCCGGAACACCGCTCTTCGGCATTATGGTGGGGCTGCTCCAGGGAAACACACCGGTGGCCGGCGGCGTCGCCCTGCCCGCTCTGGGCGAGATCTACCTGGCGGAACGGGGCGCAGGCGCCCGGTGCAACGGCAGTTCGATATCGGTCACCGGTGAAACCGACCTGCTATCGGTGCTGGCGGCTTACGGAATCGACAGTCACCGTGAGGCGCCGGAAACCACCCGGGAGGAGATGGATCTCCTGGGTGAGATCGTCCTCAACGTCCGAAACATGCGCAGCGCCAACAGCGCCTTCGACCAGATGATGGTCGCCCGCGGCGCCTACGGTGCGTGCCTCAACCGCTCGAGCCGCATCTGGGACAACGTCGCCCCGGCGGTGGTCATTCAGGAGGCCGGCGGCCGCTACACCGACTTTCTCGGTGCCGCCCTGGACTTCACCGTCAGCGAGGCCACGATCGCCGGCAACTTCACCTGGTGCACCGCCGCTCCCGCGCTTCACGACTCGCTGCAGAAAATCATTCACGGCCAGTTGAGGGACCCAGCCGATCGTCGGTAGCATCACGGCATGACTCCGCGACCGTGGCGACGCGTGACAAGATATGTTGTGTGGGGAGCAGTGCTTTCGATGCTTCCGATGATGGTCAGCGGGACACCCGCGAGCGCCGTCACGAACCTGCAACACGTGTCGGCGCTCGTGGATCAATACGCCGAGGATCACCTCCCCCGTGGGGAGATTCTGGTGGGCGTCGATATCAGCGGAGACACGCGCTGGTATTCAAGCGGAGATCTCCGAGCAGATTCCCAATTCGAGATCGGATCAGTAACCAAGACGCTTACCGGGATGCTCCTGGCGGCGGAAATCGACTCGGGACGCGTAACCGCCGGGACCACGGTGGGAGAACTCTGGCCGGCGGAAGGGCGCGCCACAGAACGAGAGATCCCGACCGTACCCAACCCACTGGCAGATGTAACCCTTGAGCAGCTCGCTACCCACACCTCGGGGCTGCCGCGCCTCAATTTGAGCCCGGTTCGACTCGTACGGACCATACTCCGTCAGGATGACCCGTATGCGGGACTCACCTCCGCCGACGTGTATCGGGATGCAGCCAACGCATCGCTAGGAGAGCCGGGTGAGTTTCAGTACTCCAACTTGGGGTACGCCCTGCTGGGCGCGCTGCTCGTGGAAGGCCCATCCCGTTCCTCGTCGTATACTGAGGCATATCTCGACAGGGTGCACTCCGGTGTATTGGCGCCCCTTGGACTTCCTCGTTTTTCAGGAACATCCGCGTCGGACGCGCTTCCAAGCGCGTATACGGTAAACGGTCGTCGAACGGCAAGCTGGACGTTTGACGGCTACATCGCCGCCGGCGGCGTGATCGCCCCCGCCGCCGATGTTCTGCGGTATGTCCGGAGTGTTCACGATCTCCCTTCAGAGCTGGCGACAGCTGCAGTACCCCACGCCGAGGCAGGCGACGATCGGCATATCGGCTACGGATGGCTCATTGAGGAGCTCGAGAGCGGCGAAACGATGATCTGGCACAACGGGGGGACCGGCGGGTTCAGGACCTTTGTGGCGGCGCTTCCCAGACGCGGGATGACAGTCGGAGTCTTCAGCAACTCCGCGGTGTCAGTCGACCAACTGGGTCGGGCAATCGTCCTCGGCCGAGATCGCGCCGAAACACCGGATACTACCACCCCGGTGCAATGGGCGATCGGAATCGGCCTGCTGGGTTGGTTGGTCTGGTTCGTGGTTATGCGACTGGCGCGTCCCCGGGCGGCCGACGTGCTCACCGTCACCCAGGGCGTAGTCGAGGCGCTGTTCGTGATAAGTATCTGGGCACGCTCCGCCCCGCCTGCGATATACACTCCCGGAGTTGAATTCGTCTTGCTGGCCGCCTCGGTTGCTGCTGGAGGTGTGCAGGCGACGCGCACACTGGGTACCCGCGAGACCACGCGGTTCACCGGCGGGCGCAGCCGGGTCAAGATCGTCATCGCGAGTGCGCAGATCGTCCTCTTTGGTGCGCTGGCGATCGGGTTGTGGTGAGGCGGTTCGTTTCCACACTCGTGGCAAGAGCCATATGTGTGGCCGTTATTCGGTTGGTACTGCGGGTGATGAAGACGATGTCGCCGGGTCGGAGTTCGTCTTCGGCGACGGAGCGTGTTCCATAGCGATACATGGAGTCCATCGTGACATCACTGACCCACTGGCGATCCCAACTCCTGACGAGCGTGGCTGAGCGCCGCGGCACCTTCACTATCACTCACAGGTCGCGGGTTGGCATCTTCTTCACCCTCAGATCCTAACGGATTGGAGCACGCGACAACGGCGGCGAGCACAAGAGCAGAGAGGAGGATGCGAAACGCCTCGGGGAAGTTTGGCGTGGTACTACGATCACACAATACCATATGCTCCCAGACTAACCCTGGGCGATATTATGCATGATCAGTTCGATCTCGATCCTGCCCACACAGTCGCTGTCCTTCGGCCTCAATACGACTGCCGATGTGCCGCGAGGTGCGTGGTGCGTGGTAAATCCACCGAATCTACCGGTATCAGCTGGTCTAATGCGATGCCGAGAAGCTCCCACTACTTGTCGGAGTCCGTCACAAGATCAATGTCGAAATCCGGATTGTCAGGTTTCCCAAGGGCCATATGTCAGAGCCCGCCAGGGGATGACCGTTTCGGCGCCGGGGCGTTCTGTAAGTGCTGCGATTTCAATCCACGCCCCCGCATGGGGGGCGACAAGCTGACTTTGAGGCCGCTACCGGGTGCGAGTGGTTTCAATCCACGCCCCCGCATGGGGGGCGACCGAGGCGGGCAACGTGCTTTGATATCGTTTGTCGTGTTTCAATCCACGCCCCCGCATGGGGGGCGACCAAGGTTACAGTTACATATAACACCTTTGCGAAGTTTCAATCCACGCCCCCGCATGGGGGGCGACAGCTAAACAACGAGGACGGACGCCTCGACAACCTGTTTCAATCCACGCCCCCGCATGGGGGGCGACCACCGACAATGATGGACTGCGGGCCAGAAGTCATGTTTCAATCCACGCCCCCGCATGGGGGGCGACCGTTGTAGTCGTAGACAATCA
>JAQIBO010000518.1 GCA_027859055.1 Spirochaeta sp. | reverse complement strand
CGATGTGGCGCGCCATTTTTTCCCGGTTGAGACGCTGGAGCGGATCACAGATATCATCTGGCTCCTCCGCCTCAACCGCTTCCACATCCACCTCACCGACGATCAGGGGTGGCGTTTTCCCGTATCAGAGTTCCCTGCCCTGACCGATACCGGCGGCTATCGCCACGACGGAACTACGGAAAACGGGCGGTACGGCGGTTCCTATACCGCCGGGGAACTGCAACGTATCGACCGGGAAGCCGCACTTCTGGGAATCACCGTCGTTCCGGAGATCGACCTGCCCGGCCACGCCTCGGCCGCGCTGACCGCCTACCCGGACCTTTCCTGCGATCAACGCGCTCCGGGAGTACAGACCGAATGGGGAATTTTCTCCCACGTCTTGTGCACAACCCGGTCGGAAACAAAACGGTTTCTCCGCGCCGTGTTTACCGCCGTACGCGACACCTTTGGCGGTTCCTACATACATATTGGTGGCGACGAGGTGCCCGACGGCGCGTGGGCGGCATGCCCCGCGTGTTCCCGCCGGGACGATCCCTACCAGGACATCGTTCGGGAGATGGCGAAACTGGTGCTTGAACTGGGACGCCGGCCCGTTGCGTGGGATGAGGCATCACGCCTCGATCTTCCGCGCTCAACGATCATCGTGAACTGGCGCCGCCCCGGTGACGCGGCCGCAGCGCTTGAAAGAGGGTACGATCTGGTTCTTGCTCCGGAACGGCGTGCCACGTATCTGGACCACAAGCACCGGGATACCGCTCTCGAACCGGGACGTCTCGGCGTCTGTACCGTGGCCGACAGCGCCGCGTTTGCACCGCAAGCCTACGTGGCGGACCACGTTTCCGCCGGTAAATCGGCGAAACCGGGCGCACCGCCGAACGACGCGCCGGCCTCGCAGACCAGCCGCATCCTCGGTGGCCAGGCAAACCTGTGGACCGAAGAGTTACTGTATCACGCGCACATCGAATACATGGGTATCGTCCGTCTCGCGGCGGTCGCCGACGGATTGTGGTCCGGAGAACCGGCACGGGTGAACGATGCGTTCTTCCCCGACCTGGACCGGCTCCGGCGGCGCCTTTCGGAGCGCGGGTACGCGGTGTACACCGGTCCGTTTTCCGACGAGCAGGCGTAGTTGGTGCCCACGCCGCGGCTGCACGCGGCGCCCGGCCCAGCCCACGCCGATACGGCGAAAGGGCGTGGGGTTACGTGGTGGTTGTCTCGGTGATCGCCTGCTCCCGGGAGTAGGTTGGCAACAGCAGGATGGCAACGATAACGCCCAGCGCCACCATCACAAGAATCGCCCAGAACGTGGTGGTCAGGCTGCCGCTGCGGGCGGTCAGATATCCTGAGACCGCCCCGCCGGAAAGGGCGCCAACCCCGTAGGCGGTGTAGACGATACCGTAATTGGCCGCGTAGTTCCGGGTTCCAAAAAAGTGGGTCGTTGCCGTCGGCGCAATCGCAAGCCACCCGCCAAGCAGCATCCACAGCAGTGCAAAGCCAGCCAGGTACAGAACGACGCGCTGTTCATCCCCGAGCAGCAACAGAACCGCCCCGAGGCCGATCAGCGTAAACGCCGCCAGGGCGGTCCGCCGCGTGCCGACGTGGTCGGTTATCCAGCCGAACAGCGGGCGCCCCACACCGTTGAAGACACCAAAGCCTGCAACCGCCATAGCAGCAGCGCCGGGCCTCATCCGGACCACCTCTACGGCGTATGCGGCGCTCATTCCGATCGCCGTGAGACCGGCAAACGTTCCCACCGCAAAGGTAAGCCACAACCCGTAAAACGCCGGACTGCGAACCATTTCCCGCGGCCCGATTTCACCGGCGTGCGGCACCCGGGCAGTCTCCGCCGGCGCAAATTGCGCCCGTTTCATAAACGGCGTAACGGCAAACAGAACCACGATGAACGCGCCACCGAGAATGCGAAACGCGGCGGCAACCCCGACCCCTTCAATCAGGAGCTCCGCCAGGGGTGCGGTCACAAATGGCGACAGGCCGAAACCGCCCAGGGTAATACCGACGACAAGTCCGCGACGGCGGGGAAACCACGAGCCCGCAACGGTCAGGGGAACACCGTACGAAATCCCGACCCCAAGTCCGCCAATCAGCCCGTAGGTCATCGTGAGCGCCGCAATCGTGGTGGCATACCCGGCACTTATCCAACCTGCGCCAACGAGCACCGCGCCGATCGCCATCGTCGATCGCGTTCCCAGACGCGTCTGCAACCACCCGCCAAGGGGCATACTGAATGCAAACAACGCCAGAAAAATCGCATAGGGCGTTCCGGTCTGACCGACGGAAAATCCGTACGTAGCGACCAATGGTTCCCGGAACACCGACCACGAATAGACGGTTCCGAGGCACATATTGGCAACAACGCCCAGGATGACCAGGTCCCACCGGCGGTCAACCCGCGCAGAAAGATCATTCATAGGTCATTACAGCTATCAGAGTGGAACGATTTGGGCAACCGCAGTTCACAGATTGGACCCGATCGCCCGTTTACCAATACACTGTAGCAGTGTCGTTTCCCCGTTCAGTTCGTCGAGCTCCGTTGATTCTCAGCCTTTGTATCGTCATCGTCACCGGTCTTGGTGCCTCCTTCTTTTTCCCGAGAATCCTGAACGTAACCGTCAATCACGTGCTTCAGCGCACCGTCGACAGTTCCTTTCGCGCCGAACTACGTGGCGTTTCCGACGTCTCCCTCCAGGGAATCGCGGTGGAAACGATACTCCTCGAGGCTGCCAATGAATCGATACCGTTCCAGCACCTGCGCGTTTCAGAGGTCCGTATCGCGTTTGATGTGCTTTCAGTCTTTCGCGGGGACGGTCTGGCAGGACTCGAGGGGCTGGAAATCGGCGAAATCGCCGTATTTCTTCAGGAGGCCACGCTCCAATCGATTCCCGGCGGCGACGACACTGCTTCAGACTCAACACCCATTTCATCTGAACAAATCGCCCGGGTGGAGCGCCGTGTTGCACAGGCGTTAATGGCGGTACCCGCCGGTATAGACGGACCGATCGCCGTTTCCCTGTACGAGGTGTCAACTGGAGATGGCGAAGCTTCTTCAAGCGGCACCAACCCTTCAGCGACCACCTCATTCCCGGGAAACCCCGCAGTCGCAACCGGTGAAGTGACCGTCACGCCCGGTTCGGTACGCGCAAAACTCACCCATGCCGGGTACACCGTCTCCCTGACAGTTGAAACCGAAGAGGGAATCGTCCTGGCTGCCGAGGGGTGGGCAGGCGGACCCGGCATGGCCGCTGCCGCCCGGGTCGACTATCGTGGCGCGGTCTTCTCTGCCGAACTCTCGCCTCAGGATCTCCAATTTCCTCCGCCGTTCTCGCTTCCAGACGCTGTCCGCGGCTTCGGCTCAGCGTCAGCTTCCTTTCGGCTCGAGACGGACAGCCGCACGGATCCGTCTCCGGCGCCCCCGTCTCCCGCGGCACCATCCCGGGACGGAGCCGGCGCAACTTCCGCGATCGTCGCGCTTCAGGAAGGGATCCGTGCGCTCAGTTCGCTCAACGAGAAAACCCCGGAGGGCACGGATATCCCGTCGACCCTCCCGTCGATGCATGCGACCCTCACGATTCGCGACGCGGATCCGGGACGTATCATTCCAGCATTCGATGGGCGCCCTCCTCTTCCGCTATTTTCGGCGACAGTCCGCACCATAGAGAACGCAATCAAAGGTACTGCCACACTTGACGGCGGGAGTTTTGGAACGGTCTCCGCCCGGGGTATATCCCTCCCGCTCGACCAACCGCGCGCGGTATCGGTGGGGACGCTTGCGGTCGATCTTCCCGCAGGGCTGGTAATTCCGTCGGAATCGCTACCACCGCAACTCCTGTCCGCGGCAGGTACTCTGGGGTTGACCGGGACCGGTGAAGCCGTCGTATCACTGCCGGCGGTCTCGCTGTCCGCAACCGCTGAACGCGGTGTGGTCGCGGTTTCGACCCGGGCCGATCACGCGAATCACTTCAACGTCTCCGCTGAAGGACGGGTGAACCTGGTACAGGAAACGGTCGCGTTCACATCAGTTGAGACACGCTACAGCGATGGCCCGCGCACGTTGACGGCAAAGGCGTCACTCAGGGCTACCTGGGATGAACTCTGGTCCCTCGAGATGTTCGCGCCAATTCCTGTGGGCTTCGATATGCGCGCTCAGGCACAACTTACCGTCGATGAAACTGCCGTCACAGCCGATGTCCGGCTTGCGAGTGGCCGCGTTCGGATCGATTCCCTCATTGCCAACCACAACGGAGCTTCCTATGCCCTTGCGGGTGCGGGTGCGGGTGCGGGTGCGGAGGAAACACCGGACGCTCCATACATCGAGGCAACCGCGGGAATGTACCGTCTGAGCCCGTCCCGGATCCGTCTGGCTCCGGGACTCGTCACCGTATCAGGGACCGCGACACCCGCGGGTCTCGCCGGTTCCGTGAATCTCCAGGACGTGCCGATAACTCGAATTCTGGCGGTGCTTGCGCCCGTCTCGGAGGCGACTCCTGCCGATGACGGTTCCCCCGGTCGGGCCGCCGATTCTCCTGTTCAGCGTGTCTCCACCAACCGTGCGATTACTGGTGGTAATCTGTCCGGTCAGGTGGAGTTCAACACGGAGTTCCAAAGGCCGTATCTTGCTGCTGCGATCCGTGGTGAAGCGATGAACGTCCTCGGTGAAACCGGCTCATTTGCGGTGGAAATTGAGCAGGACACCACAAGCCTCGAGATCAAACGCGGGGAGGTCGATCTTGCCAATCTTCTGACCGGCTCGTTTTCCGGCCGCCTGCCGATCGCCGTCACCCGGTCGGGCATCACGCTTCTGAATCTCACCGATTCAGCTCTGACGGCGTCCCTGCGGAGCGCCCGGTTCGATACATTCTTTCCGCGCGATGAAGACGAACTGCGCCCGGAAGGGGCCCTGACCGTGCAGATGGAGCTTCTGGAACAGACAGGCGACCTGCAGACGGAGATCGATTTTCGCGTTCGGCCGGAGACGGTGGAGGATGGTTCCACCGTCTCCGGATTCGGGTATGAGCGGTTGACCGGCACACTGCGTGCCACCGAGGATCGATTGGATCGGGTAACGGTCTCATTCTCCGCTGCCGCCGACGGGGTACGCATCCTGGAAGCGACCGCCGATGCTCGCGTACCCGGGCTCTCGAAAGCGAAACCCACCCGAAATATCGACGAAATCTCGTGGTGGTTGGAGGGTACAAGTGAGCTTCCATTGGAGTACATCGCCCCGTTTCTTCCCGGAGTGGTCGCTCTCACCGGAACGATATCCGGTCAGATCGCCGGAAGCGGTACCGTTGCCACGCCAACCTTGAGCGGACGGATCGCCGTCGAGGACGGGGAACTTCGTACCGCCGGACCGACACCGGCTGTCTCGGCGATTAACGGGGCGATTCGGTTTCAGGAGGCGCGGTTCTTCACGGAAAACTTCTCCGCAGAATCGGGCCTTTCCCCATTCTCAGTCTCCATCGATGGAACCCTCCCGGTTGACGGTGAGCCGGGAGAGCTGACTGCGTCTCTTACCGGGCAAAATGTACTTGTTACAACCTCACCGTTCGTTCGCGTGCGCGCCGATGCAGAACTGCGGCTTGTTGGCTCGCTGTCAGGAGATTTGTCCCTCGAGGGACTCGTCACAATTCGTGATGGCCTCTATTCGCAGGATATTCCCCTCATCGATTTTGACACGGTGCCAAGTATCGATCCTGATATGTTTCAGCTGTTCAGCGTTCAAAACCGATTTGCTGCCCGTACCGATCTCGACGTTCGGATCGTTGCTGATGAGACGTTTCGCATCGAGAACAACCTCTACAAAGGTGTGTTTTCCAGCGACTTGACCCTCGGCGGCACGTTGGAGGTTCCGCGCCCGCGGGGACGTGTCTTCACCGACTCCGGACGCCTGACGCTCCCCCTCACCTCGTTACGAGTCGAGCAGGCGGTTCTTCGTTTCCCCCGGGACCGCCCCTTCACGCCGGATCTCCAGGCGCGAGCCGCGACCCGCCTCAGGGACTACCAGCTGAGTGTTACGGTAACCGGTACGCTACCCGGCGTGGAGGTCAACGTCACGTCGACCCCGCCCCTCTCCCAGGGAGATGCGCTGGTGCTGTTGTCCACCGGCTTCACCCCTCAGGAACTCGCCAGTTCCGGTAACCGCGCTGCCCTCGCGATTGGAAGCCGCCTGGGTACGCAGTTCGTCCAATCGCTGGTTGGCACTACGGGAGGAGATACCGGTGAAGAGCTTGCCGACCGGGTAAGCGTTTTGCTTGGAGAAGGAGTGAGCGAATCCGGGGCGGAAACGATTGAGGTTGAGTTTCGACTCACTGAGGAGGATTCCTGGTTTCTCGTATTCCGCCGCGACCGGTATGAGCGGTACAATATGGACTTGGCATGGCGTTTCTGGCTCGACTGACGCGGTTCTTGCAACAGCCCTCCGCTTCTCCGTCCTCCGTCCCCGCCGGGCACGCTGTTTCCGCCGAGCGAAACGGCGGCTTTTTCGTGTGCCGGCCACAGCCACACCACCGACTTCTCGTGCTGGTCCTCACGTTCGCACCGTTGTTTGCCGGGTTCACACAGGACCAGGCCGGCCGATCGGTGGATCTGCGTGGCGCCGATGAAGAGACGCTCACCGAGCTCCGCCGGGAAGTGGCGGACGAAATCCAGCGTATCGAGGGCGGCGACGGTCGCGCCGCAGACGTAGCTGACATCGCCTACACGATGGAGCAACACCTCCGCGGCAACGGGTTTGCTGAAGCAGTTGTCGAATACCGCATGTTCGGCGTTTCGCCGGACGGCACTCGTGAGGCGGTCCGGACCGCTGCGAAATGGCTGGACGTCCGGTATGTCGAATTTCAGGTGTCTCCGGGAAAAAAAACGTTTTTCGGAACGTTCTCGTTCGAAGGCAATTCCTATTTCTCGGACCAGCGGCTTCGCGATCAGATTCCCATCGCCGAAACACTCTCAGCGGCGTCAGCGATTCCATTTGAACTGAGCAGGGTCAGAAGTGCGGTTCGTCGGATTGAGAATATGTATACCCTCGTCGGATTCGCCGACGTGCGCGTCGGTCCATCGGAACAACAGAATCGTGAGGAACCGGACGCCGTATTCGTCGATATCACGATCCCGATCTCCGAGGGAGTACGGTATACGATTACGGACGTTCAGGTCGTCGCCCCGGGAATTCCATCGGCGATACAGGCGAACCTCATGAATGGTATCGGTATTAAGGGAAGCGCATTTTACTCGCGTAAAATTGTCGAAGGCGAGACGGAGATATTCTCGATCCTTGGAAACGAGGGATACCGCCCGGAGATATCTGCGACGACCAGTCGGGACTCAACGACCGGCTCTGTGGAAGTCCGGTACGACGTGGAAGCCGGCCCGCAGTATATCCTCGGTGAGGTTCATGTCCGCGGACGAAGCGATAGTCCGCTGCGCACGCGAGAACGGTTCATTCGGCGTATGGTTCCCCTGTCTCCAGGAGATGTGCTTCGGTCCGACGCGTTGGAAGTGATGGAAAACCGCCTCTACGATCTCGGTGTTTTTTCCCTGATCGGTATTTCCGAGGAGCCGCAGGACGGGGGCGAACCGGAAGAAGCTGTTCCGGCAGACCTGATAGTTTCCATACGTGAGGCGCGCAGCCGTTATGCTGAAGTGGCTGCGGGCTGGGGCAGTTACGAACTTCTCCGTGGACGAGTTAATTACACAGACAACAACGTATTCGGACGCGCCCTCAGTTGGAGCACCACCGGTGCGATCAGTTTCCGGACGCGGGAGATCTCCAGCTCACTGACGGACCGGACGCTTTTCGGTCCGGCGGTACGCGTTACTGTTGACGGTGCCTACGGATACCGCGACGGCCCGTCCTACGACCGCACCCGAACCGAAGGCGGTCTCACAACGTTTTACGCCCTTTCCGATATGTGGGAGGTCGATGCGTCGTACCGGTACTCCTACACGCTCGCGGATGCGATCAGCGCGGAGATTGCCGGAGAAGAGGACACCGCCCTCGCCACCGGTCGTATCGGAACCGGGGGAAGCTTTGATTCCCGGGACAGTGTGCTCATCCCGACCCGCGGGCAGCGTCTGGGGGCTCACGCATTCTGGGCATCTGAGTTTTTCGGGTCGGATATCGATTTCTGGGGTGTCGATATGGAAGGCGCGACGCACCACCGCATCACCGATGGAACGTATCTTTCAATGGTGGGTTCGTACCGGACGCGGATGCGCCTTGACAACCGCCGGACACTCCCGATTCAGGAACGGCTCTTCCTCGGCGGCAGCCGAAGCGTCCGGTCGTTCGTTCAGGACCGATTGGGCCCGGGATCCGCCGATGGTGATCCCCTGGGTGGGCTTTCGAGTGCCCACGCAACCGTAGAACTTCGGCAACGCATCACGGGTGATCTGTTTATCGCGGCGTTTTACGACATCGGAACCGTGCAAGAGCGCGCCTGGGAGATCGCGGGGGCTTACGGGTCCGGTGTCGGCCTCGGACTCCGCTACCATCTTCCAATAGGCCCCCTGCGCCTTGACGCCTCCTACAACCCCGGCGAAACGTTTACTCAGGACCGCCGCTGGGCGGTCCACTTCGCCGTCGGATTCAGCTTTTAGTCCACCGACTCAAACTCGTCGACAATCTCCTGCGCGGGTGTATCTCCGACGTAACTGAATACCACGATTGCGATAAGACTGAAAACGAATCCCGGTACGATCTCGTATAGATCGAAGATTCCGCCGGAGAGGTTTTTCCAGACGAGAACCGTAATACCGCCGGCCAGCAGCCCCGCCAGAGCTCCATTGCGCGTCATGCGCTTCCAGAACAGGGAGAGCACGACGATCGGTCCGAACGTTGCGCCGAAACCACCCCACGCGTAGGAAACCAGCCCGAGGACACTGGAATTCGGATCGAACGCGATCAGCATGGCGACGATCGCGACGACGATAACCGAAATTCGGCTGATCCAGACGAGTTCCTTCTGGGACGCTTTGTTCCGCAGCAGGACGGCGTAGAGATCCTCCGTCAACGCACTGGAGGTTACCAGCAACTGACTGTCGGCGGTACTCATGATTGCCGCCAGAATTGCGGAAAGGAAAATGCCGGCGAGGAGTGGCGGAACAACCGCGTCGATCAGATAGATAAATACCCGCTCACTGTCAGCACCTTCAAATCCGAGATCCAGACCGGCCAGACCAACAAGCCCGATAACCACCGCGAAGGCGAGGCTTACGACCACCCAAATCGTCGCGATCAGCCGCGCCGGTTTGACGTCGTCGGCGTTTTTGATGCCCATGAACCGCGCCAGGATGTGGGGTTGGCCAAAATAGCCGAGTCCCCAGGCAAGAGACGAAACGATCGCGATCCACCCGATCGGGGCGCCGGCAGTCGTTGTAAACGCGTTCAGCAGTTCCGGGTTGATCGAACGAACCGTTGCGATCGTGCCACCAAGACCGCCGGACAGTCGAAATCCGATGATCGGAACCAGCGTCACGGCGATAAACATCAGAATACCCTGGAAGAAGTCGGTCCAACTGACCGCCATATACCCCCCGAGAAACGTGTAGCCGATAATGACCAGAACACCAACCATCAGACCGGTTTGATACGGTAACCCGAAAACGGAACTGAACAGTTTCGCCCCCGCCACAAAACCGGAGGAGGTGTAGATCAGGAAAAACACCAAGATAAAGATCGAACTGACGATTCGCAGCACCTTGGTTTTGTCCCGAAACCGGTTTTCAAAATAGTCCGGAAGGGTAATTGCGTCTCCGGCAAGCTCTGTGTAGATCCGTAATCGGCGCGCGACGTATTTCCAGTTGACCCACGTGCCGACGGCCAGACCCAACGCGATCCAGACAGCTTCAAGACCCGCCAGATACGCAAAGCCGGGCAGGCCCATTAACAGCCACCCGCTCATATCTGACGCCTGCGCGCTCAGGGATGTGACCCAGTAGTTCACCTTCCGACCACCGAGTATGTAGTCGGAAATGTTGTTGGTCCGTCGGTAGAAGAACGCCCCGACTCCCATCATGAACAGCAGATAAATGATAAACGTTACGATGATAACCGGATTTTGACTTGCCACTCAGGCCTCCTGCGCGTGTCTATGTATGTTTATGCAGCAGGTTACCGTTGGAATGCATAAATTTCAAGGTGCAGGTACGCCGGATCGACGCCAACTGCCACGGAGACTCAATTTTGGACAATCCCGGCAGGATCGGTGATAATACGGAGTATATGGCCAGACTATTGGGCGTAAAGATTGAACGTCTCGACAAGCGGTTTACGGAACTGCTTGAGATCGGCGGTGGTACCTCCGGGCGCATCCGGTTGACCACCCTCACCCCGGAGCAGGATGTCGCCGAGATCGAGATTTATCTCCTCCGGCGCGGGCGAGACCCCTCCCGGTCCCCCGCTGAGGTTCGGCGGCTCCACCGTTTTACCCGCCGACACACCGGTCGCACCGATCAAACGCGGCCACTGTTCGAGCTCACCGCCCTGCGCCGCAGTCGCCGGAAATACGAAATACAGCTTTTTGAGGATGGAAAGCTTCAAGAGACGGCGACGGTTCGTATTCCAAGAAGCCCCGGGGCGGTTGCTGCTCTGGTGCTGCTCCTTCTGGCCCTGATCGGCGTTGGATTGGGCGGACGCGCTTTGCTCAAGCCCGTGGGGACGGAGGACCGCGTGGGGACGGAGGACCGCGTGGGGACGGAGGAAGTGGCGGAAACAGCGGCAGAGACGGGAGACGGACAAAGTCGCGACACCGGCGAGACAACACAGAGAAACACCGGCGCCGAAACGAGGACGGAGGCTGCCCCTGAGGATCCGGATCATGACGGCGCCACCACCCATGACGACGCAGCAACCGCAGACGCCACCGGGGACACCGCGCCACAACCCCCTCCACCTGAGGCAACTGAACCGGCCGTTGAAACCGCGACGGTTTACTTTCTCCCTGACAGCGTTCAGCTTACCCGGGACGCAACTCGCACCCTCAGCACGTTCCTTCGGCAGGTCGAAGGCGCCGAGATCATTAACGTACGTGTGGAGGGACACACCGCGTTGTACGGCAATGAAGCGGGACGCGAACGGATCAGCCGCGGCCGGATCGATGCGGTACTGTCATATCTTGAGAGAAGCGGATGGCGCCCGGAGCCATCACCGGAGAAGGAAGCGTTTGGCGCCGACGCGCCGGTTACCCGCGCGACGGATCAGCAACAACTGAACCGCCGCGCGGAGATTCACGTTACATACCGGCGGGATGGACGATAACGACCCGGCCGTCACTCAGCCCGACCGCAACGCGGCCCCCGATCGAAACCGCACCGCCGGAGGCGCCACCAGGCAGCGATAGCTCCCGTAAGGTGCGGCCGGTTCCGGCGTTGACGCTTCGAAGCGTCCCGTCCGTGTAGGGCACGTATAACGTTGATCCGTCGATCGCCGGCATGCCCGCAACGCCGTCAAGTGCATACCGCAGAGACCCGTCCGCCAACGAAAGCGCCACCAGTTGATTCCGATCAAGAAACAACACGGTCTGACCAACGATGACGGGATCGACAAAGCTGCCACGGCCTCCCGGCAGGGCAGATTCCCACCGGACGGAGCCGGAGGACAGACCGACGGCGACTGCGGTGCCGCGTCGACCGACAAATACCGCTGTATCCCCGGATATCGCCGGCGCAAGCGCCACCGGCTGCGTCATACCCGTGCTGATCGTCGTGCGCACATCCCCGGACTGTGCATCCATCACGACAACCGTTCCCTGCTGATCCGCAAATACGATTTCTCCGCCAACCAGCGCGGGGCTCATCTTGGAATCACCCGGCGTGCTGAGGCGCGACTGCGTCGTACCGCCGTCAGCGGAGAGAACCAGGATTTCGTTGTCCGCCGGAAAGAGCCATCCAGCACTTCCAGGGACTGTCCGTCGGCCGAAAAGATGCGATTCCGCACCGCTGAGGCTGCGACGTCCCAGTACACGACCGTTCGACACCGCCAGTACTACCAGTTCCGCTGCCCCGGAGAAGGCGACCCGTCCCCCGGACACGACCGGTGCGGAGTTTTCGTTACCCTGATTTGCCGTTGATTGTCGCCAGAGCACCCGACCGGCGGGTTCAATCGCGTACACCGTGCCGTTACTGTCCGATCCGAACACACGGGTACCATCGGTGACAAGGCCACGGACCCACGGGGTATCCGCAACGGAGATCGTCGCTTCGATCGGGCGGCGTTCAAGCCGAAGCTCTACCGAGGAACCCGCTGCGCCAACGCGCACCGTCCGTTCCGCCGGTGCGTAACCCGGTCGCGAAGCAGAAACGGTGATCGTCTCACCGACCGCGACGTTGCGAGAGGCGGTGCCGGTTCCGGCGCGTTGCCCATCGATCATAATGGTACCGTCCGCCGGCTGAACGCGAACAGATACGCCGGCCTGGCCGCGCTCGAGAGAAAACCGCACCGGCGTCGTGCCCGGTTCCACAGTTACCATCTGTTCCTGGGTGACATAGCCATCTTGAACCACTGACACTACCGCCGGCTGCCCGGCCGGTAAATCCTGCGTAACCCGCCCGGTTCCGACTTCCGTGCCGTTTATAAGAATTCGCGCCGTTGTGGGGTTAACACTGATTGAAAGCGTCCCCAGGTCTCGGGACAACTGATAGTTGAGGACGTTGTCCCCTTCCTGGACGGTCACCGGCACCTGCAGTGAGGCATACGTATCGCGCTCAAGCTCCACGCGCAATTCCGTTCCGACGGGGTATTCCCGGGACACATCACCGGAGCCAACGCGGGTTCCGTCGATCAGGATCGCGGAATCCGCCGGCTGTACAGATATGGACACGGTTCCGCGCAACTGTTCCAAGTCGAAGCGTTCAGGATCACCGGTTCCGGCAATAACAACGCTCCGTTCTAACGTTTCATATCCGTCGCGAGCAACGGTGACCCGCACTTCCTCACCAATCGGGAATTCAGCGGTGACGACGCCTTGACCGATGCGTTCCCCGTTAATTGAAACGGTTGCGTCAGAAGGCTCGGGTTGCACCCGGATACCGGCGATCGTCCGGTTCAGAGTCAACCGGACCGGGGCGATTTCGTCGGTTACAACGACGGTCTGTTCTACCGTATCGTATCCGTCAAGCTCGGCACGGACCGCAACTTCTTCGCCTATCTCGAACTCCCGGGCAACGGTGCCACGTCCGCGACGACGACCGTCCAGGGAAATCCGTGCTTCCGCAGGGTCCGTCGAAACCTGCAGTTCCACCGTTTCCGGTTCGGGATCCGGCCGTTCCGGAACGGCGGCAAGCTGAACCTGGTAGGCACGACCGAGGTCGGGACTCACGGTAACGTTCAGGGTCTCCGTCTGATGTCCGTCAAGGCTCAATTCAAACCGGAGCTGTTCGCCCGGTTGGTACACACCGGAAAAGCGGTTACGACCGACCTGACGTCCGTTGATCGAGATCATCGCACCCGCCGGCTGCACCTGCAGGCGCACCGGAACCAGAACCGGGGCGGCAACTTCCACCGCCTCGGCCTCCGCACCATCTTCGGTATCGTCGTCCCCGTCCGATTCTTCCGGCTCGGCAGCGGGCGGCGGCAGCGGTATGTAGCGGATTTCTTCGATCTCCTCAAGTTCAACCCGCGATTCTTCGGTCAGTTCCGTTCGATTTGCGTCTGTATCGGCCTGGAGTCGTGAGGAAGTCTCTTCGGTAGCGGTATTCAAGCGAACCGCAACAGCTGCAACGTCGACAACCTGTCCCGCCGCAGTCTGTTCCTGCACTTCCGCGATCGTGGAATCCAATTCTGCTGCGGCCACTTCCGCCTCGGCGGCATCGGCGCGATCCAGTACCCGCTCCTGATTTGCCTCGATCACCGGCGCCCCGTCCGCAAGGGCATCAGCAGCCGCTTCAACAGCCCCGGCGGCCTCACCCGCCGCTGTCGCACGCTGTCGTACCCGCTCCGGATCCGCCGCAGGCGGCACCATCGTAACGCGCCCCTCGCGGACCGCTACCCGGGTGTTTCCGTCAGCACCGACGTTCACACCAAACTGTGTGCCGCGAACACCCATAACGGCGGTCTCCGTTCGGACCTCGTAACTGTCCGTTCCGGCGAGTCGCTCCACTTTATTTAAGACAGATCAGCTGACAACGCGGATATCCACCGAGGATCCGGCGGAACTGAGAACGATGTCATCAAGACGCACGGAAGATTCTTCCTGAATACGAACGGTGCCGATATCCCCGATCTGCAACTCGGCGTAGCCGGTCTCAACATCAAGAGACTGTCCGGCGCCAAGGGCGGAGCCGATATCGGCAAGGTACCCACCGTCGTCATCACCGTCGTCCACGATATACGCGTCACCGGTAATAAAGGTGATCAGCGCATGATCGATCTCGGGAATAGCGATCGTCTCGAGTTCCTGCTCCTCGATCGTTGCTTGAGCCGGTTCCGGTTCCGGTTGCGGTTGCGGCGGTTCTTCCCCTCCACCACACGACCACAGCACAAAACTGAAAGCCGTTACAACCAAAAGAGCGTTCCTGCTACGATTTTTCATGTCGGTACCCCGTATATGCTTCCGCTTTATAATGAAGAATACCCCACGGAGGCCGAACTTGCAATTCTGGAGTGAAAGTCCCGTCGAAACGGGTGGGTTTTCCAGATGACCGACATCGTCTGCAGATCAAAGTACTGCGCCGGCGGCGAATTCGGGAATTCGCGCCAGATCCGCCACGCCTCACGCCCCGCTCGCCTGATCAGTTCGGCCCGCTGTTCCGGCGCGCCGAATCGCGAGACCGTTACCGGCCGGTTCACCGTTTCGCCGTGCCAGTCACGCCGACTGAAACTGACAACTACCTCGTTAAAAACGGACCGTTCTCCGAATCCCCATCCGTAACGTGTCATGAGAGCGATGATCTCAACGTCGTTGTACGTATGCATGGAGGCAGCGTACCATTGCAACCCGGTCAGGGAGTGTCCGGGAACAGGAGATCAGCCGGGAATCACATGCTGGAGTTGCGACGCTCCTATCTGATAGACTGGCGCCCTTGTGAAACGATGGCTCCGTCCCCGCATAACGTTATCCCTTGCTGCCGCTATTCTGGTGGTAATCCTTCTCGGTATCACGCTGGTGCAGGCTCGTTCAATTTCCCGGGTTTCCGCACAGGTCGCGTCCCTGCGGGAGGGACTGCAGGAAGAGGTGGAACAGCAAAACCGGGTCGGGCTTATCGTGGAATCCAATCAGCGGACCGTCACCCGTCATTTACAGGAAGTCCGCCGGCTCCTCAACCTCAGTCCCGGCACATACCGGTTCCCGGAAACCGACCAGGCCTCCGAAAGCGGAACGGCCGGCGGGAACGACAGCACCAGTGACGACGGCGCGGCTAATGAGCGGTACCGGGTAGATCTTTTTTTTGCCGGTATAGACCGAATCGCCGCGGAACAGGAGTTGACCACTCTGGAAACGCGACTGGCTGGAGAGGTTCCCGCTGTCCTCGGACCACGCCTCGCGGAGTTTTCCCGGGAATTGACCCTCCGCGATACCGGTCGACTCCGCTGGGAAATCAGCGGCGATACCGGCGAGCCGTGGGTACAGATCCGCGCCGGCACTGACGGGTTCAGCGTATCGGCTGCCATGGGAGAGGACATTCGTGTCGAGAATCTTCCCGCTCTCGCGACCATCGTCTCAGAACGCATCAATGAAATGGACCGGCGTGTCACGGCGTTCGATACCGCCCGGGAACAGATTGACGAGCTTCTCAACTCTCCGGAGTTAACCGATGCGCTGACCTCCCGGAGTCTTCTGCCGGGTCCCCGCGACGAGGACGACGGTACTGTGATCTACTCGTTTGTCACCGACCTGACCGGCGACACGGCGTTCACCGCGTCAGTCACCCGCGATCCTCCGTTGTTTTCCGTTGATGGAAGCTCCGTGGACACCTTCGACGCGTTCCGCGACGAGCTTCGATCCCGCATCGCCGACTCGGACCCACGGACAGCGGCACAAAAGGCGACGGAAGCGTCGTTTCAACGAATTCGGGACGTCGGAACGTCCGAACCGTTTGAGGCGTTTCTCACGGAACGAGATCTCACCCTTTCCACAGAGCCCCGGGAAACACTGGACTTCTTTCTGTTCGATCTCGAGCGGTCCGACGGAACACGGTTCGGGGCGTTTGCCGTGCAGAAGGGTCTTGGCGAAATCTACCTGATGGACGCCGATGAGATCGTGATCACCAGGCTGGACAACGCACCGGGAAGCCCGTTGGAGGAGGCGCGCGCCGTTACCGATCCTGTCGCCGATACCACCCTTCCCGAGGAGTTTCCGCCGGGGTTTCAGGCACGTACCGCCGACGGTACAAACATCGTCCTCTTTGGAACCCATGAGGAAAAAGCGGACACGATCATGCTGGTTCATCTGTCGCCGCAAAAGACGGTCTCGATGATCAGCATCCCCCGTGACATCTGGTGGCAGCAACGGAAACTGAACTACTACCATGAGATCTACGGAAGCGACACGCTCGTGACGGAGTTGTCGGAAATGATCGCCCAACCGATCGACGGCTGGATATCGGTTGATATGTACGCATTTATCGAGATCGTCGATATTCTCGGTGGAATAGAAGTGACCCTCAATGAGCCGCTCATCGATCCGACCTACCGTGTCCGCGACGACGGTCAGTGGAGCACGTTGTACTACGAAGCGGGAACGCACCACCTGACCGGCATCGAGTCGCTTCGCCTGGCGCGATCGCGTCACACCTCCAACGATTTTGAACGAGCCTCGCGACAACAGATGATCCTGGCCGCACTTCGCACCCGGCTGAACGAACTCCATGCGGGAAACCTTGACCGGGTCTATGAACTGATCGAGACGCTGTCCCGCTACGCCGACAGCAGTTACTCCGTCTGGGAGCTTGCGCAGCTGTACCTCGGATATCGCAACGCCGAGATCACCAACCGAACCGGCCTCACCTTTGACAACGTGCTCTACAGTACCTACAGCAACGTCCATCTCCAGGGACTTGACTTTGACGACCTCGAGGACGACTTCTTCCGCGGTGAGTGGATCCTGTTACCGCGGCAGGATGACTGGGATGTGATTCCCTGGTTTGTGGAACGGAACACGAGATAGCCGGCAGGAGGGTTTACCGCGACGTGTTTACCGCGACGGGGCTCACACCACGCCGCGCTCGCGCATCCGGAAAATCTGTTCGTCCTCATAGCCCAACTCATGCAGAATGTCATCACTGTCGGCGCTCAGCGTCGGAGCGGCGCTGCGGACCGTCGCCGGCGTCCGGCTGAATTTGATCGGATTACCCAGGGCGGTAACGTCACCGGCGACGGGGTGAGTGGTGGTCACCACCATCTCCCGCGCGCGGAGGTGCGGATGGGTGAGCGCCTCTTCCGGCGTCAGGATCGGACCACACGGCACGCCCGCTGATTCAAACGCGGTGATCCACTCCGCGACCGGTCTGGTCCGGAAGTGCTCCTCCAACAGCGGCTCCATCGCCGCGCGGTTGGCCACCCGGTCACGATTGGTGGCAAAACGGGCGTCATTTCCGAGGGAGTCTTCAGCGCCCAGGAGCGCGACAACGCGGCGCCAGTGTTCCTCCGTCCCCGCGGCCAGGATAAACCACCCGTCCTGCGCACGAAACGGTTGGTACGGGGCGATATTGGGATGAACGTTACCGCGCTTTGCCGGCGCGGTGCCGGTGGCGAGAAACGCGCTTGCCACGTTACTTAACCACGTTGCCTGCGAGTCCAGAAGCGCCACATCGATCTCCTGCCCTTCACCGCTGTGCTCACGTTCAAAGAGCGCCGCCAGAATCCCCATCGCGGTGTACATGCCGGTGGTGATGTCCGCCATCGGTGTGGGAAAGCGCGTCGGACCGCTGTCCGGTTCTCCGGTCAGGGCCATCGTACCGCTCATCGCCTGAGCGATCACATCGTACCCCGGTTTCTCCGCTTCCGGTCCGGTCATTCCGAACCCGCTGATCGCCGCCCAGACAAGGCGGGGGTTTCGCTCCCGCACCGACTCGGCGTCGATTCCCAGTTTCTGTTGCGTCGTCCGCCGGGGGACGTTGTGAACCAGAACATCGGCGTTCTCAATCAACCGGAAGAGAACCTCCCGCGCCGCCTCGTCCTGCAGGTTAAGCGTCAGACTGCGTTTGTTTCGGTTTGTTCCCATGAAGTAGGTACTTTCTCCCTCCACGAACGGCGGTCCCCACCCGCGCGACTGGTCCCCGCTCCCGGGACGTTCGATCTTTATCACCTCGGCACCCATATCCGCGAGTAACTGGGTACAATAGGGGCCTGCAAGCGCCTGGGTGAGATCCAGTACGGTGATACCGGCAAGTACAGTCGCGTTCATTTCGAGGTCTCCTTTGTCATGGCGGTAACAATAGCATCAGCGGTGGCAGAGATCGAACCGGTCGTCACCACGTGAACGGTAACAACCTGGCGACCGGCGGCGCCGGCGTAATCGGAAAGCTCGTCGACCAGGTCCGGGCGGACAACCAGGATCAGCGGCCGGGGATCAGTCCATAGCGAGGAGAGTCCAGGCCAGAAGCCGTCTTTTCGAGAAAGTTCCAACGGTCCGATCTCGTCGATGACGATCGCTGTGGTGGCGGAGGTGGCCGCGCCGTCCGGAACATCCGCGCCGGCGGTGATCCGGTACAGGTGATCGTTCACCGCGGCGAGCGCCGCAACGGAGAAATCGTACGGCCCCACCCGCGTTACCATGGTATCCGGCGGAAACGGGTCGGACGCGGCGGCCAACCGATACTGCTGCACTTCCGGGGCGGAACCTCCTGAGGAGCGCCGTTCTCGTGAGATCTCCGCGAGCGCCGCTGCGGTCACCCGGGCAAGCGGGATTGCCGTCCGTCCCGCCTCCGTCCCTCCCGGAAGCAGCTCCACGTCGATGCCGCAGCGCTCTCCTGAGGGCAAATGCACCGGTCGGGAGCGAACTCCGCTGAGAACTGGGCCGAGGCGGTCTGATATGTATTGGACGACGGTGCTTTTTCCGGACCCGCGATCGCCGGTGAGCAGGTGCGTCACCGGTTGTTCATGCCGACCCATATGATTGGCGATTGGCGGCCGAACGTTATCCGTTTACGGTCCGAAGCGGGTACTCTTCGCTGATATAGGCACCCTGAAACGCGTCGATATCGCGAATCCAGGTGAGAAATTTTTCCGCCTCATCGTGGTTGTCGTAGGGACCGACGCGCAGACGATAGTACAGCTCTCCGTCTACGTCACGTGTTGT
>JAQIBO010000513.1 GCA_027859055.1 Spirochaeta sp. | reverse complement strand
ATCCCGATTGGAACCGACGGCACGACAATCTCTTCAATAGCGCTGGGTACCTGGACATTTGCCGGTGACGGTATCTGGGGCGCAAGTGAAGAGGCAGCGTGCATCCGGGTTGTCGAGGCTGCCATCGATCGGGGAATCACCCTTTTTGACACCGCTCCCAATTACGGCAACGGTCGGAGCGAAACGGTCCTTGGAAAGGCGGTTGGAAACCGGACAGACATCACCGTCGCCACAAAGTGCAAAATCGACGGCACACGGCCGGAGGATCTTCGAAAGATCGTCACCGACAGCCTCTCGCGGCTGAAACGAGACCGCGTCGACCTCATGCAGATCCACTGGCCGGGAGCAACGACTGCGGATACGCGCGCCGCGCTCTCCGCATTTCGCGACCTCCAGAAGGAGGGGCTGGTGGGAAAGATTGGCGCGTGCAACTTCGGCGTATTCGATCTTGCCGAAACGAACGACTTCCCCCTTGTAAGCAACCAGATCCCCTACAGCCTGCTCTGGCGCGCGGTGGAAGGACCTGCCGGCATCGCGGCACAAAGCCACGATTCGGGCCTCACCACGATCGCCTACACGGTCCTGCAGCAGGGGCTGTTGAGTGGGCGGTATACCTCTCTTGATGACTTTCCGGAAGGCCGCAAACGGACACGCCACTTTGGACAACAGTGGCCGGGAACGATGCACAGCGAGGCCGGCTTTGAAGCGCAGACCGCCGCGGCGCTGGCGGAATTTTTGCGCGTTGCCCGCCAGGCGGGACGACCGCTCCTTGAGCTGGCCCTTGCCTTCGTCGCCGGCTCAGAAGAGATTGACTCGCTGCTCATCGGAGCGCGGGACGAGGCGCAACTCCTCGCAAGCTGTGATGCCGCAGAATCGGAAATCAGTCCGGATGAACGGACCGCATTGAAGGCGGCGACGGAGCCGCTCCGCCAGGCAGTCGACGGACACGCCGATATGTACCGGAGTGAATCGCGCGTCCGGTTTCCCGACCCGCGCGGCGAACCGACCCGCACGCTGTGAACACCGCCGGCGGCGCTGACCAGACGTTTCGCGCGGTGGCGCTGAAACTGGTCGCGCCCACCTACCTTCCGGTGCTCTTTCTCACGTTCTCCTGGTCCGCGCTTGCTCCTGCGTTCCCGCAGTACCTCGCCGGCCTTGGCGCAGGCGTCGCAACGGTGGGACTTGTCGTTGCGATGAAAGGGATCGGGCAGCTGGCAAGTGACGCCCCCGGTGGGTTCATTCTGGCCGCCTGGGGACTTCGACCGGTAACGGTCTTTTCCTACCTTCTCGCAATCGGGGCAAACATCGCTCTGTTCGCCACTCGGAGCGTTCCGGTTATCACCGCCCTCACCTTTGTCTCCGGGTTTTCCACCTCTATCCTCCTCACCACGGTCATGGCGATGATCCGGATGACCGTCGTGGCACACTTCCGCGGACGCGCCCTGTCCGGCGTGGGCGGCGCTGTCCGGGTTGGTATGCTGATCGGACCGGTTGTGGGTGGCGTTGTGGCCGAGCGTTTTGGCGTCCCGGCTATCTTCGTGCTTCGAACGGTTGCCTTGAGCCTTGGCCTCGCTTTTTTCGTGGCTGGAACCCCCGGCGCACTCGACTCACCGGCCGCGGCAGGAGTCCTGCACCGGGTACCGCCCTCCCCTCTCGCGACGCTGCGCCACGTCGCCGGAGAGTTGCGCGGGCGGTGGTTTGCGGTGGTCACGATGGGCACATCCATCCTGATCCTGTCGGTACTGCGGTCCTCCCGGGAGATTATCCTGCCCCTGTGGGGGCGCGCCGCCGGGTTTTCACCGGCCGCGATCGGCGTCGCGATGAGTATCGGCGCGGCGTTTGATCTGCTGCTCTTTCTTCCCGCCGGCTACATCTCCGACCGGTGGGGCCGGCGCGCCGCAGCCGGGCTCTGCCTCGGCGGGTTCAGCGCCGGCCTTGTCGCCCTGCTTCCGGCGCAGACGTTTGTGCCGTTTATCCTTGCCGCTTCACTTATCGGACTGGGAAACGGATTCGGCGCCGGTATCAACATGACCACCGGGGCAGACCTTGCACCGGATCGCTCCGTTGCGGAGTTCCTCGGACTGTGGCGTCTCTACGGAGATCTGGGAAACGCCGCAGGACCGATCGCGGTGGGGGCCCTGGCGGCGGCGCTGACGCTCGGTCCTGCGGTTGCAATTACGGCGGGAATCGGGTTTCTCGGCGTGGCCAACGTGGTGTTTGTTGCCCCGGAAACGCGCGACCTGGACAGAACACGGCCGCAATAATGCGCCGACGCTGCGCGCGTTGTTGCGCCGGGTCGGTATCCCGCGGCTTATGCGCCCCCGCCCACGCC
>JAQIBO010000493.1 GCA_027859055.1 Spirochaeta sp. | reverse complement strand
CCGAAACACGTGTTGGCGGAACGCGTTCATCGTCAATTCGATCCGTGGACCGACACGATCCACAAACCCCTGAAATACGTTCCACTGTGTCAGCAGATACTCGCCGCGCTCAAACGGATCGGCGAGTCCCTCGACTCGTTGCTGACGATCGTTCCAGAAATTGGAATACTTCAGCGAGGTCACCACCTCTTCGTGGTCGAAGTCGATAGACAGCGCCCGTTCCAACTCCTGATTCGCTTCCGGTAAATGGTGCGAAACAATAAGCTCAGCAGCACGCTGTAACAGGTCGTGCACATTGTCTGAGTGCTTGTCCAACTGATCGCATCCTTTTACACTGCGTTTCTTTGCATTATAACATGTTGCGAAGAAAGGTCAACGAACCGCCTTTTCTCTGATATGCCGCATGAGGTATGCTCGACCAGTATGAAACAACCGCTAATCGCGCCGTCAATCCTTGCCGCTGACTTTGGAAATGTCCGCTCGGGAATTGACACGATACGAAACGCCGGTGGCGACTGGGTCCATCTGGATGTGATGGATGGGCACTTTGTCCCTCCTATCACGTTCGGTCCCAAAATGGTCGCCGACATCCGCGGGTATACCGACGCGCTCCTTGATGTTCACCTGATGGTAGATAATCCTGAACGGGTAGTGGACGTGTTTATCGAGGCCGGCGCAGATCTCGTGACGTTTCATCTTGAGGCGGTCGTTCACGCCCACCGTCTGGTACAGCGGATACGCGACGCCGGAAAACGTCCGGGAGTTGCGATCGTACCCTCCACTCCGTCGTGGGCGGTGCGGGAACTCCTTTCCGATATAGATTTACTGCTCGTGATGACGGTCAATCCCGGCTACGGTGGACAGTCTTTGATACCTCGTTGTTTGGAGAAGGTCAAAGAAGTGGTCGCGATGCGCCGGGATACCGGAGCCGGCTTTCTGATTCAGGTCGACGGCGGTATCAACGCGACGACCGCTCTCGACGCCCGGAACGCCGGGGTGGATGTCATGGTTTCCGGCTCCGCGTTTTTTTCTGCGGACGATCCGGCATTATATATCGCCACGCTCCGTGGTGACGCGAACCGGTCGGCATGAGTCGTCTAAACCCGATACCGGGAGCTACCGACAATAGAGAAGGGAGTGTACCGATGAAAATGTCAGTGAGATTGCGTACCACCCTGTTAAGCGTTCTGCTTCTCGGGTGCATAACCGTCACTGCGTCCGCCGACACCGGGCTTATCGATGACGGAATTGACGCGTTCAGTAACAGCGACTTCGAGACGGCGATTCTCATCTTTCGTGAGGCCCTGCTCGGAGAACCCGGCGAGGCGACCGAAGCGGATGCGTATTTCTGGCTTTCCAAATCGGCGATGGCGACCGGGCGCCTCGGTGAAGCGGAGCGCAACATCGAGTATTTTCTGCGCACCTTCCCGGATCATCCCCACGCAGTTGAGGCGCGGTACCAGCGGGGCCGCATCCTGTTCATGAACGAGGATTACCAGGGCGCCATTCAGGCGTTTACCCGATTTACCGAGACGTACAGCGATTCGCCGTTTGTCGCAAACGCGATCTACTGGTCCGCGGAGGCGCTTTTCAATCTCGGACGTCTTGACGAATCCAAACGGCTGTTTGAAACGGTGCTCCGGGATTACCCGACCAGCTTCCGCGTTGAAGCGGCGCGGTATCGTATCGCACTGATCGAGCTTAACGCACGTGAGCAGGAGTTGTTGAAACTGTTACAATGGAGCCATGAAGAGTATCTTCAGGTTCTTGACGAGTTCGAACGTCGCGAACGCGCCTACCAGGAGGCGATCACCTCGTACCAACAGCGGCTCCAAAGCGCGGCGGGTGAGGATTTCCGCGAAGAGATCACCCGATTGACCACGCAGGTGCGCACGCTGCAGGACCTTCTCCGAAGTCGCGAAGCCGAAATCGACCGGCTTGAGGAACAGTTGACCAGCGCCCGCAGCGAGCCGCAAGGTCCCGTTTCGGGGGAACGTTCCGACGAATAAGAACGCTTCTCTTGTAGCGACGCTTCCGGGGAGGGGGATCGGTTGAAGGGCGGAAAGGCAAAAAGCCTCCGAAAAGCAGCACGGCTGTTCAGACAACGAAATTATACTCATGTCATTAACCTGCTTGAGCCGCAGGTATTTATGTTCCGGGAAAGCTGGTACTACTACAACATTCTCGGGATGAGCTGCCTCCATACCGGTGACTACGCCGGCGCATACTCCTATCTGCGCCGCGCGGCGGACCTCGATCCTAATAGATCGGAAACGATGCTGGGTATCGGTGCGGTCTTGCTTCGGCGGCGCCAGATCGACCTTGCGATCAGGAACTACCTTGATCTGCTCGACCAGAATCCGCAGGAACGCCGCGCTCGAAAGGCGCTCCAATGGAT
This sequence comes from Spirochaeta sp., assembly GCA_027859055.1. Lineage (GTDB taxonomy): Bacteria > Spirochaetota > Spirochaetia > DSM-27196 > Alkalispirochaetaceae > Alkalispirochaeta. The sequence continues at coordinate 6,332 of JAQIBO010000493.1, read as the reverse complement.
CCGACGGCTTGATGATCCCGATGACGTGATCGACTGGTTCGAATCCGACCGTATCCGTCACATCCTTCCGCGCCGGGGACTTTTCGTCCCCCGTTTCCTGACAGTTGGAGCCGGACTCGGCGTGATCGTGGCAGCGGCGGTGTTCCTCGGTCCCGGAATCGTTGATACGGTGCGCGATTTTATGCCCCGAAACGAACGGGTCGGAAGCTCTGTTCTTGAGCTGGAAGATACGACAGAACTGATCGAGGATACCGAGGCCACTCCCGCTCGCGTGCAGCTGGCCGACAATGAGGTTGAACGACTGTTTCGACGTATCGGTGACTACTTCAACGACGGGCGGGACAACCTGGTTCGGCGGGAGCTGAATCGCCTCGATCAGTCAAACGCAAGTCCTGCCGTGAAACGGCAGGCGGGACTGATCCGTGAGTACCTTGTTGAACCGGATTTCGCCACGATGCGGGACAACTTCACCTATGACGAGGTAACCGCCGATACAACGTTATACCACGACGTCTACGTCCGGTGGCGCGGTCGAATCGCCAACCTGGTAATCGGGGAGGAAGCGATAACCTTTGACCTCCTGGTCGGCTATGAAAGTGGTCGAGTCCTCGACGGGATCGTTCCCGTCCGCGTTCCCTACGCGGTTCTCCTCGATGAAAACCAGAGCGTCGAGTTGATCGGGCGCGTCACTGCCGATCCCGCGGGAGAGGCCGGATTCTTCCTGGTGATCTCATCGATTCGGCGGCTCAGTCCGGACGAACGGGAATCGCAATGAAGGCAGTTGTTCAACGCGTCTCCGCTGCGACCGTTCACGTTGCCGAAGAATGCGTCGGGGCGATACGGACGGGGTACGTCGTATTCCTCGGCGTAGCCCATGGCGATACTGAAGAGGATCTGGAATACCTTGCGCGGAAAATACTCGGATTACGGATTTTTCCGGACGAGACAGGCCGCATGAACCGTTCGATTACCGAAATCGAAGGTGAAATTCTGTTGGTATCACAATTCACCTTACAGGCCGATACGCGCAAAGGCCGGCGACCCGGTTTTGACCGCGCGGCGCCACCGGATGAGGCGGTTCCCCTGTACGAAGCGATGATTTCCCGTCTTGCCGGGGAGGTCCCGGTCCGGACCGGTCAGTTTGGCGCCCGTATGTCCGTCGCGCTTACCAATGAAGGACCGGTCACGATCATTCTCGAAAGCACCGACCGAACGCGCCGCTCACCGTCCTGAGATCACCTCTTGAAATCAGAGAAACAATTTGAGATTGGAAAGGTAGTGGTCGGGATCAAAATCATCGAAGAACGGTGAAAGTGATTGTTCTTCGTGCATGCGCATGATGATCTCCGCGCTCAATCGTGCCGACGATACAACCTGCAGAAACGGCATCGAGTTTCGCATCTCATCGGACACTTCCAGTGTGTCGGTAACGATCAGACGATTCAACGCCCCTTCCTCGTACAGATCCTGCAGCCGTCTGGTTGCCGGATCGGAAAATACCGGATGAATCACGGCGATGTTCACGATACCGACACCTCGTTCTTTGAGCTCTTTCACCAGCGTGAAGACGCTCCCGGCGGTGTCAATCATATCGTCCACGATCCAGACCTCTTTCTCGACGATCTCCGTATCGGTCAGGATATTAACCGACTCCACGCTGTTGGTCTTATCGTAGTTGCGTTGTTTATGGGCGATCATCAGCCGCGTACCGAACGCCTGGGCGTACTTCCGCGCGACGTTTTCGCCGCCGGCATCGACGGAACAGAAAAGCCAGTTCTTTCTGACCTCTTCGTTCAGCACGTCCGGTTTCCGGATGAAGTTGTCAGTGATGTACTCTTTTATTAACGGACTGGCCGGTACGTCGTCGATCGCGCAGATCCGCGGATCAACAACCGTTTTCGATTTATCGGAATGGAGCTGATAGGTGATGATATGGTCCACTCCCAGGCTCGCAAGTGTCTTGTAATGGATCCAGAACCCCACACTGTTGCGCCGCGTTGTTCTGTCTGAGCGGGAACTGGTACAGAACGGTTCAAACAGGGTGATTCGGTTGGGCTGAGCTCGCCGGAGCGCGTCAATCGCGTGGTAAAGCTCCATCTTGTTCTCCTCAACCGTCAAACCATAGGCGTTGCGACCGGCAGAGGCCACCAGAAACACATCTTTTCCGCGAATCGACGTATGGACTTCAACCTCGATCTCGCCGTCGGCGAACGTTATCGTCTTGAGACGCCCTCGAATGTTCTTACTGTAGCCCTTACCGTAAAAATCGGGAAAGGTCTGCATCTCGTAGACCACACGATCTGCATAGTCCTCCATACTCCGCGTTGAAAACACAACTAACTCGCCCCGCATATGTGATGTATACTACGGTTACCATCGGTCGGTCAAAAGCCTGCATGACGAATCCCGCGGTTTTCATCGAAACTCGAAAAGCGATATACTCCTCGGCGCAGTGTGTATAAGTAGAACGGGGGAATAATGGCTACAGACACGAAAAAAGACAACGAAAAACCGAAAGAGAGTGAGAAGGACAAGGCGATCGAGGCAGCGCGTCTGCAGATCGAAAAGCAGTTCGGCAAAGGCTCTATCATGAAACTCGGGGAGGATCGCGACACACGCGGTATTCAAACGGTACCAAGCGGTTCGATTCTTCTGGACGAGGCGTTGGGTATCGGCGGATATCCGCGAGGCCGGATTATCGAGGTATACGGTCCCGAGTCTTCCGGTAAAACAACACTCGCACTGCACGCGATAGCGGAGGCGCAGAAAGCCGGTGGAACAGCGGCGTTTATCGACGCCGAACACGCCCTGGACCCGACATATGCCCACTCGCTGGGAGTCGATACGGAGAACCTGTGGGTGTCGCAACCGGATAACGGGGAACAGGCGCTCGAAATCACCGAGGCGCTCGTCCGCAGTAAAAGCGTCGACATTATCGTCGTCGATTCCGTCGCCGCGTTGACGCCCCAGGCGGAGATCGAAGGAGATATGGGCGACAGCCACATGGGACTTCAGGCGCGCCTGATGAGTCAGGCGCTGCGAAAGCTCACCGGCGTCATCTCGAAAACGTCCACCGTCCTGATTTTCATTAACCAGATACGGATGAAGATCGGCGTCATGTTCGGTAATCCGGAAACGACGACCGGAGGTAACGCGCTCAAGTTTTACTGCTCCCTGCGCCTTGAGGTTCGACGCATCGAGACGATCAGTAAGGGTGCCGATGAGGCGATCGGAAACCGGGTTCGCGTGAAGGTCGTGAAAAACAAAGTCGCTCCGCCGTTTCGAAAGGTCGAGTTGGAGATTATCTTCGGAAAAGGGATCTCCGCCACGGCGAGTATTCTCGATGCGGCGCTCAAGTACGATCTCGTCCAGAAAAGCGGCTCCTGGTACTCCTACGGAGAAGAACGGATCGGCCAGGGTCGGGAAAACGTCAAGCAGTTTCTCGACGAAAATGAGGAGATCAAACAACAACTCGATCAAAAACTTCGCGAGCTGATCTTTCCGGAACGGTACCCCTCATCCGGCGCTGAGACCGCGAAGACAGCGGATACGGAAACGGGTGATACCGGTGAGTCCACAAAGAAAGCTTCCGCGAAAGGAAAGAAAAAGGACACCGACGCCGCGGCAACAGATACAACGCCATCGGAACCTGCGGTAACTCCGGAGAACGATGAGCTCTTCTGAAGAGCGGGAATCGCGGTCCCATACGGTCCAGCTGGATCAGTTTGAGGGCCCCCTCGATCTGCTGATCTTCCTGATCCGTAAGAACGAGGTCAACATATACGATATTCCCATTTCGCGGATCACCGAACAGTACCTTGAGATGATTCGTTACGCCGCCAGGCTGGATCTCGACAACGTCACCGATTTCTATCTGATGGCCGCAACGTTACTCCACATCAAGTCGCGCATGCTCCTCCCGGTCGATGACTCCGCGGATGAGGACGAAATCGATGATCCCCGTCAGGAACTGGTGGACAAACTGATCGAATACCAGCGGTTCCGCAAACTCAGTACGCTGATGGAAGAGCGGGAAGAACAGCTGGAATACCGGGTGGAACGGCGCTCCACCCAACCGATTCTGCCATTTGACGATGAGGAAGAGCTGTGGGACCAGATCGATGTCTGGGAACTGCTCAAGACGTTTTCCCGGATCATGGCAAATATCAACACCGATCGACTGGTCAGCCTCTATGAAGAGGTCACCGTAAATGAGAAGATAACCCTCATCGATGAATTGATCGAACGAAAGGGTGAGTTCCTGTTCACTGAGCTGATCCGTCGTGACGGCTCGGTCATGGAGCTTGTCTGCGCGTTCATCGCGATTCTCGAATCGGCGCGGCAGCGATCGATCAGAATTCTGCAGAACAGAATGTTCGGCGATATCCGGATCTCCGTGGGACCGCGCGATCTGGATTACGACTACGAGCCCGATGAGGCGTTGCAGCTGGACGAGGCGTGATGTGAATATGGATGAAGAAAAGGCGCTTATTGAAGCGATACTGTTCCTGGAGATCGATCCGATCGACATCAAGACGCTGGCCAGGATAAGCGGCCTGTCCCGGGAACAGGTTGAAGAGGTCGTGAGTGAATTGCGCACCGACCTGGATGCAGCGGGGCGGGGTATGGAGCTGGTTTCTGTTGACGGTTCCATTCAACTGAGTCCCAAGCGAGAGCTCTGGCCGCGCCTGCGACAACGGTTCGGGCGTAAACGGGAAAGCAGGCTTTCCCGTGCGGCGATGGAGACGCTGTCTATCGTTGCGTACTCCCAACCGATCACCCGGAGCGAGATAGAGAGCTTGCGCGGCGTCTCGGCCGATACGATGATCCGGCAGCTTCTGGATCGCAATCTCATCCGCGAGATAGGCAGGAAAAACGCGCCGGGACGACCGGTTCAGTTTGGGACGACCCGGGAGTTCCTGCAGCACTTTGGTCTTGAAAGCATCGCCGATCTCCCCAAGCTTGACGAAATAGATCAGGAACGTTTCAGCCTGAACGGCTGATACAGAAGGACACAGGTACAGATATGGGTGAGACACACAGCTCCGGGAACGACGCACCGGGGATACGAATCAACAAATACCTTGCAGAAGCAGGGCAGGGCTCCCGCCGTAATGTGGAGCAGTTTATCCGCGAGGGTCGCGTTCAGGTCGACGGTGAGACGGTGCGCGATCTTTCCGTTCGTGTGACCCCGGATCAGGAGGTCCGCCTTGACGGCGGCGTACTCAACCGCTCCCGGCGCACCGTCGTTTTTGCGATGAACAAACCGGTCCGGGTTCTGGTCAGTGAACACGACCCGGAAGGCCGCCCCCTGGCGATCGACTCCGTGCGCCCTCACTATTCGGGCCGCCTGTTTTCGATCGGCCGTCTGGACTTCATGTCCAGTGGGCTGATCCTGTTCACCAATGACGGCGATCTTGCCCAGAAACTGATGCGTCCCGCCGCAGGTGTGGATCGGGAATACGTGGTGGAAACCCGCGAACCGATTCCCGATGATATGTTGGAGGCGTTTCGACGCGGCATATCCGTCGAGAGGGTGCAATACCGACTTCAGGAGTACCGTCGCCACTCCGCGCGGCGCGTGGCGCTGATCCTGCGAGAGGGAAAAAACCGTGAAATCCGCCGCGTCTTTGCCCATTTTCGCCTCAAAGTGCGGCGCATCTATCGTAATCGATACGGCCCGATTCGCCTTGGTTCACTCCCGGAGGGCCAGGTTCGACCGCTCACCGACAACGAAGTGGAGCGCCTTCGTCACGCCGTCAGCGGAAACGCGCCGCGCCGCACCGCCACACGCCGCACACCGCGACGAAGGAGAGAGTAGGCGTATGGTCGTTGCAATTGACGGGCCGGCGGGCACCGGCAAAAGCTCCGTAAGCACTCGTCTTGCAGAACTTACCGGGCTCTTTTATATCAACTCCGGGCGCTTTTATCGCGCAATCACCTGGAAAGCGCTGCAACAGGGTAAAAGTCGCGACAATCCCCAGGCGCTCATCGCCACCGCTGCCGATATCTCGATCGAGATTAAAAACGATAGATTTCTTGTTGATGGTAAAAACAGGACCGCGGAACTGCACACCCCGGAGGTCGACCGAGAGGTTGCCGGTGTCTCCTCAATCCCGGAGATCCGGATCGCCGTCAATACCCGGATTAAGCGAATTGCAGGAACGCGGGACATAATCGTTGAGGGCCGCGACATGAGCACCGTTGTCTTTCCTGATGCGGAGGTGAAGATCTACCTGGACGCCGATCCGACCGTGCGTGCCCGCCGCCGGGCGGAACAACTCGGGGGAGATTCGGACTACACTGAGATTCTCGCATCGATACGCGAACGT
>JAQIBO010000432.1 GCA_027859055.1 Spirochaeta sp. | reverse complement strand
GTTCCAGCTCCCACGTACTGCCTGCTCGAGATCGATGATTGCGTCCATCGCCGGCGACGCGATCGCCCGGACCCGCTTTATCAGGCGGGATCTGAGCGCTTCAACGTCCCAACTGCCGGAAACTATTGGATTATACACCGATTCTTGTAGATCTGTCTCGCGACTTCGCTCGTAATTACTGAGCATGATCAGGGCAAGCAGGCTCATGCCCCGGTCAATCACTTTCCGGTCACCGTCGGGGAAATGGGAAATCCGCTCAAGACGCGCCAGAACGTCGGAATCGTCTTCCCGACGGTGATCAAATATCGACGACGCGGACCGGGCGATCAGGTACGTTGAAACGTGCTGGCACGCGATACGGTCAGCATCGTGGCACCCGGCGAGGACCGGTATCGCCGCGATCAACCGGGCGGTTGAGGTTTCCCGCAACCGAGCCAGCTCCCCGGGACTGAGGCGGAACGCTTCGGCAACAAGGAGAGTGATTTTCTCCCAAAACGATTCCTCGAAATCCATATTATTAGTATATCACAATCACTCGAATAATATCTATAAAGTTGTTCCTTCACAAAAAGTGCCATCAAATGAATCCGTGGTGACTTGTCATGTTCGTAGTAGCGCTTCACGCCTGCTTGCAAATACATGACTGGTCAATTAAACTGGTCAATATGCAGGAGATAGGGGCATCAGAGTTCAAGGCACGGTGCCTCGCGCTCATCGACGAAGTCGGTGAGACCGGCTCGTCAATAGTGATCAGTAAACGGGGACGCCAGGTTGCCGAACTGGTACCGTATTCCAGCGTCAGCGAGGCGGTTCCTCAGGAGACGCTTCGGGGGACCGTCGTCTTTCACGGCGACGTTGAAGAGCCGGTGGTTGCAGCGGAGGCGTGGGACGCGCTCTCGGCGGACCCGCAGTAGCAGGTATGCGCATCGCCCTGGACACCCATATTCTCATCTACTGGGTTTCTCAGCCTGACCGGCTGACACCGGCCCAACGCCACGCCGTTCAGACGATCTCCCGCAAAAACCCCGCCGTTCTCGCAGATATATCCCTATGGGAGATCGCGATGCTCGCCGCGGGACAAAGACTTTCGCTCCAGCTCCCGCTCCGAGAGTGGATCACCCGAGCGGTTGCGCCTCCATTGGTGCGGGTTGCGGAAATCACGTCCAACATCGCTGCGGAAGTCGCCAACCTGTCGGGGTGGGATCACCGCGATCCGGCGGATCGTCTGATCGTCGCAACCGCCCGCGTCTACGGCGCACGGTTGCTGACCAACGATGAACGCATTCGAGATTCGGGTCTGGTGGAGGTAGTGTAAACGAGATCGCCGCGCAGACAGCCGCGTTCCGGTCGGACGCGATCTCCGCCGCTTACAGCTTCTTCCACATCCAGATATCCGGCCGGCCGGGTCCGCTCGCATCGGGGATAATCCCCACAATCTGGTATCCGCGGCGCTGGTAAAAGCGAAACGGATGTATCGGTCGACCTGGAATTTGTGCGATCGCCGACAGCGCATCCAACGGCGACGTTGTGCCAAAATCGACCGTCGATAGTGTTGTGGAGCGGGTCTCGTCATCGCTTCCAAGGACGATTGCAGCGATATCATACGCTCTGGCCGCATCCTCCAGATCGGTCAGCAGTGCTGAGCCGACCCCGGTGCTTTGCCAATCCGGAGAGACCACCAGCGGATGAAGCTCCCACGTCCGGTTACCGTACATCGATCGGAGCCCGCCCCAGGCGATCACCCGTCCGTCCGCCGAAAGCACCGCGCGGGCGATACGCTCCTTCCGAACGCAGTCGGTTACCTCTGCCTCCGCTGCCTCACTGGTTGTCCACGTCGGATTACCGAGAGCCGTGAACGCCTCCAGCAGCACTTGCGCGGCGCCCTGGCGTTCGGAGGCGTCGGCATTTGTAAGGTCAATGAATGTCATCGAATGTCATCGAGAGTGGAGCGCGAAAAATTCCCCATCGAGGATATCCATAAACACAAGATCGTGTTCCGCACCTTCCCGGGGAATAGCCTTGCGGCGCCGCCCCACCTCCTGAAACCCAATCTTGCGGTAGCTCGCAATCGCCCGTTCTGGCCTACACTGATTTCCGTAGACACGTATACTTGAACTATCCGGATGCGGAACAAGGAACCAATGCAGCAGAAGAAACGATCGTATAGCGACGAGCTGAAGAGTGAAGCCGTCAAAAT
>JAQIBO010000385.1 GCA_027859055.1 Spirochaeta sp. | reverse complement strand
TTCCGTGCTGGTGGCAAACACATCCACAAACCCGTCGGTGAACAGTGAAAACCCGCCCACTACCTGGACCACCGCCTGCCGGCTGTCGGTGAGCGCCTGGTACCGATCCCGGATCGACGAGCTGAAATCGTGGACGAACCGGTTTTCCTCCTGAAAGTGGGCGTGATGGCGTTCGATTATCACGCTGGTCGACTTAATAAACTCCTGTGTCGCCTCGAGGGAACGGTTGACGTCGGTCTCGATCGTCCGTGTCAGCGTGGTCATCTGCTCCGCGCTGGTTCCCATCTGGCGCAGAACCTCTTGTTTCGCCACCTCGATTCTGCTTGCGATATCAATAGAATGAAAGCGGTTTACCAGAGTGGTAAACGTCTTGAACTGGGACTCCAGCTCTTCAACCTCTTTCGTGATCGCACCGGAACGGGTAACCAGGCTCTCTTTCTTCTTGATATTACGCTCCAGGTCATCCAGGAGCGTCTGGAGCATCTGTGAGGCGTGCTGGAAGCGCGCGTCGAGGGATGTGCCATCGTCCGCTGTCGACGAAGACACGCTGTTCCCGCTGAGAAACGAGTGCTGCGCCGCCTGCAGCTCCGAGAGCTTCTGTTCCGCCTCCGTCGTCAGAGACAGAAACGTAGCAACGCTGCCGTCGATCTGCTCGGCAACGTCGTCGATGAGGCGCGAGGCAAGCTCCGGAATCTGGCGTGTAAATGCCAGTTCATCCAAAAGAGCGGTATCGGTCACCAGATCCGATTCCGGTTTAATCGCCTCGAGGGCCAGGATAATATGGTCGATCGATTGTCGAATCAGGTCCTGAAGCTGAATCGCCTCCATCATACCGTTGACCGGACGCTGGAGCTCAGCGGACTCCTCCCGCAACTCCGTCAGATTGGAAACGGTTGTCTGAACGGCGGTATCCAGTTCATTGAGGGCGGTGGCGATGCGGTTCTGGACACCGGCGACCAGATCCCCTTGAAACGACCGCGCATCGTCAAGGGACTGTTCAAGGTGGCGGAAGTTCTCAATCAATTCACCACCCCGCTTGGATATCTCTTCGGACAGACCGATCGTACGGTTTGCAAGCCGTTTGAGCTCTTCGGTGATATAACTGAACGCTCGTCCGGCGGTTCCCGCTTTGAGCGCCACGGTCATCGCGTTGAGGGAGACCAGCTCCATATCTTCACTGTCCCGGCGGATATCGCCGATCGAATCGGAGATCGTTTCAAGTTGGGATATGCCGTTCTGCAACCGGGTGAACAGCTCATCGTCCCGCTGGGACATCGTTTGAAACGTGGTTGCGCTGCGCTCCATTTCGTCCCGAATCGCGGAAACCAGAGACGAGATCTCGACCCCACCGTCGCGTCCGTTTCGGTGAGTACTGTCCATGCATGTGATCGCTTCCTGTGACTGCGCGAGGCTTGCTTTCATCTCCGCAATGAGTTGGGGCAGGCTTTCGGCGAGCACCATGAAGATGTCCTCGGTCTGTGTTTCGATCATCCGCAGATTATCGATGAGTTGATCACGCAAAGAGATCGGAATGGAGTTCATATGTAACGATAATAATAGTCTTTTGGAGACGACGGTGCAACAAAAAAGGCTGTTCCGCCGGGCGGAACAGCCGTGTCATACCGTCCCAACGTTCCCGCCGACGTCGCGCCGGCGGGGCGGGGGCAAACTGAACTACTTCTGGAACTGGTCAACCTCAACGTTGAGCGCCTGCTCAGTTTCCATGTCGAACAGAATCGCCCGGTCCTGGTTGGGAATCAACCGAACCTCGTCCCCGACGTTTGGCCGAGCTGTCGGAGGAATCCGCGCGATGATCTGGTGGCTGCCGGTACTCACGTAAATGTGGATTTCAGCACCAAGCGGTTCCACAACCTCGATGTTGCTGACGATGCACTTTCCGTCGGCGGCCTGGGTGTCAAACTCCATGTCTTCCGGACGAATACCGAAGACAATTTCCTTGCCCACGTAGTCCTTCGCGTAATCAGAGAGCTTCCCGGTTAGTTCAAGCTTGAAGTTGCCCTCGTCACCGACGATCTTTCCGCCTTCTTCAACGATCTTCATCGTCATGAAGTTCATCGGAGGGGACCCGATAAATCCTGCCACGAAGCGGTTGATCGGGCTGTTGTACAGCGTCAACGGGTCACCGATCTGTTGGATGATACCGTCTTTCATGACGACGATCTTGTCGCCCATCGTCATCGCTTCCACCTGGTCGTGGGTCACGTAGATCATCGTCGCCTGCAGTCGGTGGTGCAGTCCGGAAATCTCCGCACGCATCTGGACCCGAAGCTTCGCGTCGAGATTGGAAAGCGGCTCGTCAAACAGGAACACCTTGGGATGACGGACGATTGCACGGCCAACCGCCACGCGCTGTCGCTGGCCACCGGAAAGCTGTTTTGGTTTGCGGTCAAGAAGCGCTTCGATGTCAAGAATCTTGGCAGCCTCATTGACGCGCGCCTGAATGTCCGATTTTTCAAACTTGCGGATTTTCAGCCCGAACGCCATGTTGTCGTACACGCTCATGTGGGGGTACAG
>JAQIBO010000376.1 GCA_027859055.1 Spirochaeta sp. | reverse complement strand
CTCATATGCCTTTTCGGTTTCTTCTAGACTATGGTGAGGACCTTCCCCTCTGACAAGGCGCGCATGCGCGGGTGCGGCGGCCCCCGCATCCGGACTGACACCGCGCCTTCCGCCGTCTTGTCCTCAGATCTTGCATCGCCTACAATTCCCGTAGATGCGCTACTCCAACCTGTTCACAAAGACACTCCGCCAGGTTCCCGGTCGCGTGCGCGCGCCCAGTTATCGCCTTCTTCTGCAGGGGGGGTACGTGCGCCCGGTGAGTCAGGGACTGTTCAGTTTCACACCCCTCGGCATGCGGGTGATGCGCAACATTCAGACGATTATACGTGAGGAGATGGAACGCCTTGGTGGACAGGAGGTGCTGGTCCCGCTGGTCAATCCCCGGGAGATGTGGGTGTCCAGCGGGCGGGACGGACTGATAGAGCGCGATATGGTGCGGTTTCAGGACCGTGCCGGGCGTGATCTGGTGCTCAGCCCCACCCACGAGGAGGCGATGGTGGAGCTGATGCGCAGCAGCGCCCGGAGCTACCGCGACCTTCCCCAGTTCCTGTACCAGTTTCAGACCAAGTTCCGTGACGAGGAAAAGACGCGCTGCGGTCTCGTTCGCGCCCGCGAATTCGTAATGAAAGACGCCTACTCCTTTCACCGCTCCTTTGCCGAGCTGAACGGCTTTTTCCCGAAGGTGTTTGCCGCCTATCAGGAGATCTTTCGGCGGTGCGGTGTCTCCGTTGAGGCGGCCGAGGCGGGTGTCGGCTACATGGGCGGACAGCGCAGTTACGAATTTCTGATGCCCAGCGAGTGCGGCGATGATTACCTGATCTCCTGCGACCACTGCGCGTATACCGCCAATGAGGACGTCGCGATCGGCCAGAAAGAGAGCTTTCAGCAGCCGTTGCGGCCGATTCGGGACGTGTCCGTGCCGGACCGCCAAAGCCTCACGGTGGTGCGTCAGCTCCTGGAAATTCCGCGCGCGCGGATGCTCAAGTCGATGCTGTACCGCGCTCTTGAGGGATATGTCATGGCGGTGGTACGCGGCGACCAGGATGTCAGTGAGGAGAAGCTTGGCGCGGTTGTGGGGCGGCCGATTATCGGTCCCGCTCAGCGCCCGGATCTGGATCAACTCGGTCTCCTCGGTCCGTGGCTGTCACCGCTGGATGTGCCGGAAACCGCGCGGGGGGCCATTACCGTTGTCATCGATGACGCCTGCGCGGAGTCCAGTAATATGCTCTCCGCCGAAAACACCCCCGGCCGGGTCTACGCCGATGTAAACTTTGGCCGTGACTTCGATTCCGACTTTGTCGCGGACATCACGCGAATTCCCGATCGGTCCACCTGTCGCCACTGCGGTACCGGCACGCTTCGCCGCGTCCGGGCGATGGAGCTCGGCAACATATTTCGACTCGGTGATTTCTATACCCGGGCGATGAAGTACTGGGTTCGCGAGGAAGATGGAAAACAGACGTTCCCGTACATGGGGAGTTACGGCATCGGGCTCGGGCGCCTGATGTCCGGCGTCGTTGACGCCAATCGCGACGAGCAGGGAATTATATGGCCCACCGAGCTTGCGCCGTTTCGGGTATTTCTCATGTCCATCGGCAAGTCCCTCTCCGTGCGCGACGTGGTGGAGGAGCTGTACCAGGAACTTGGCGATCAGGTGCTGTTTGACGACCGCCGCGAGTCGATCAGCCACAAACTGAAAGACGCCGATCTTCTCGGGATTCCCCTGCGGGTGATTGTCAGTCGCGACGCTGTACAGGAAGGTTTTGTCGAGGTGGGGATCCGTCGTTCCGGCGAAACGCGGCGCGTCCACCGCAATGATCTCGTCCGGACGATTGCGGAGATGCTTGGAGAGTCGGGTGATGTTTGAGCTGCGCGAGGCGCTGATACGGCAGATTCTGTTTGCGATGGAAAACCAGAACGTGCGCTACTTGGTGGATACCGAAAAAGGAGTGCTGATCCGGGAGGAGCTGGTTCCGCCGGAGGAGCGCCCCGAGGATGAAACCGACCCGCTCGGGCGCTATCAGGATCTCCCGCAGTGGAAGAGCGCCGACGGCTTCTTTCTGATGGAACAGTTTCTCAACGAGATCCAGGAACCGATCATGCACGATCAGCTGCAGACGATTTTACTCAGCGGGTCCCGGGTGTTCCGGCGATTCAAGGATACGATCCGGGAGTCTCCGGAGATCCAGCGGCGCTACTACCGCTACAAATATCTGGCGATGCGGGACGTTGTGGTGGAGTGGTACAACACGCTGCGGGAACTTGCCGGGCTGGATACCCTGGAACTGGGTGCGGACGAGGAGCTGGAAGACCTGCTCATGAGCGACATTCGCATCACTCTCCTTGAGAGCGTGCCGGGCGAGCGTATCGCCGAGCTTGATCGCCAGGCGTTTTATGAGACGTACCACGCCGTCCCGGAGGGATTGGCGCGCCACCTGTACGCGCAACGCCGGCTGCGGTTGCCCGACCCGACCGATGCGGCAAGTGTTGTTTTTGGAGCGGAAAATCCGGAAGGCGGCCTGTCGGCGTTTTTATGGGCGGTCCGGGAAGTGATTGAAGACGGAACGACGCTGTGCACAATTCATCAGGTGTACGTGGCGCCGGAATACCGCGGTCTGGGAGTTGCCACCGAACTGATCGCCCACGTACGACAGCACGTCGAGCAACGGCCGGAGACACTTCTGCTGTGGCGCACCGGTCCGGTGTCGCCGGCCCTGCGCGCCCTGGTCAAGTCCAACGGGTTCTCGTCTCTCGACGGCGTGTACGTGTTGCCGTAGGAATCGATCGCGCGCCGGCGTGCTATCTGTCATGCCCCAGAGAGAAGCGTTGTGGCGCGACGCCCTTTTCGGCAAGTTTCTCAAGTTGCACCCGGCGAATCTCCTTCGCCTCGGCGTGGAGCTCTGCAAACCGTTGTTCCACCGCCGCTCCGACGGCGCGTTTGGCCTGCTCGCCCCCCTCGGGAACAGCCGTGCGTGCGGCGTTCCGAAATACGGCAGAGTCGGTAACCTCGCTGACGTTATACACAACGACGTCCGTTGCCGGGTCGTCGTGTTCCATGTTTGTCCCCGGGCTCACCTCCAGCGTGTTCCCGGCGATTCCAATAAACACCATGTGATCGAATCCCTTGATATAGGAGTCAACCTCCAGGAGAACCCGCTTGGTCTCTTCCTTGCCGGGGCGGTACCGCGTTCCCTGCGGAAACAGCAGGATCATCCTGCCCGAATGCTTGAGCCGCACCATTTCCCGCAACGCGCTGCGGTTGATCTCCCGGCTGCGCGCCCGCTCCGTCTCGTATTCGGGTGTTCCCTCCATCGATGAAAGAAGCCGGCCGGGGTAAATCACGATCCGCGTGTACGCCTCGGTGAACGCAAGGACAAACCGACTCTCCTCGTTGAGCTTGGTCCCCGCCATCGCCACAATCGCGTCGGTGACGGGAAGTCCGGTGGGGTGTTCCCTGGCAAGAAAAAAGAGATTCGGTATGTCGAAATTACTGTAGTGTTCCATCAGAATCAGACAGGATTCTCCGCGCTGGGACCGCTGATACAGCTCGTACAAATTTTCGTAGCCGGCGACGTGGCTGCCGGGAAGCAGCAGCTTTTCGATAATCTGTTCCACCAGTTCCCGATTGGCCATGTTGGCGGGCTGGAAAACGTGCTGACGATCGATTGACTGTTCTTCTTTGCTGTTTTTTATGAGTTGATCGGTTACCTGTTGGAATATCGTGTCTATATGGATCATTGTAGCTCCCGGAAAAAGGCAAGTGTTGCAAGCGTAACACATAAACAGTAGCCCCGGCATCCTCCTTTGTCAACTTTGCCCCCGGAATCATTGATTGCGTGATGCCGTTTGTATGGTGTAAGATCATAGATAATTAATCCCAATAAGGAGGGAAATTCTATGAAAAAGACCATACTTATCATTGGTCTCGTGACCCTGGTCGCGGCGTTCGGTTTTGCGAGCGGCGCACAGGAAGCCGCCGGCGGCGGTGAATTTATTATTGGAAACGGCGCAGAGCCGGAATCACTCGATCCTCACCGCGTATCCGGCGTTCCGGAGCACCGGATCATGATGGGCATCTACGAGGGCCTGGTTACCCCGGACCCGGAGACGGCCACGGCGATGCCCGGCGTTGCCGAAAGCTGGGAAATCAGCAGTGACGGCACGGTGTACACCTTCACGCTGCGTGATGACGCGGTCTGGAGTGATGGAACCCCGATCACCGCCCAGCAGGTGCGTGACAGCTGGATCCGCGTTCTGGATCCGGAAACCGCCGCGCCCTACGCGTGGTTCCCGAGCATGTTCATTAAGGGTGCCGCAGAATTCAACGCAGGCGACGCCGGCGCGGACGCGGTGGCGGTTGAAGCGGTAGACGACCGCACGTTCCGTTTTGAAACGGTTGGCCCGCTTCCCTATACCCTGGACGCTCTGGCGCACTACTCCTTCGCGATCGTGCCGATGCACGCGATCGAAGAGTACGGCAACGAGTGGACACTTCCGGAAAACCACGTAGGCAACGGCCCGTACAACCTGGAAGAGTGGTCGCCGCAGCAGCGGATCGTCCTGACCCCGAACGACACGTACTGGAACGCGTCCAAAGTGATGCTTGACCGCGTGGTCTTTCTCCCGGTGGACGACAACAACACGATGCATAACATGTACCTCAACGACGAAATGGACTGGGCCACCGACGTGCCGGTTTCACAGATCGAGCAGGTTCAGCTTCGCGACGACTTTCAGGTGAGCCCTTACCTGGGAACGTACTACTACGTTTTCAACAACGGGAGCGAACCACTGGACGACGCGCGGGTACGCAAGGCGCTTGCCATGTCGATCGACCGGCAACTGCTGGTGGACACGGTCACCAAAGCGGGTGAGATCCCTGCGTTCACCATGGTTCCTGACATGACCGGTTATCCCGGAATCGACGGCTTTGAGGAAGACTATGACGCCGCACGGGAACTGCTCGCCGACGCCGGGTACCCCGACGGTGATGGCTTTCCGGAACTGACGCTGCTGTACAACACCAACGACAACCACAAGGCGATCGGTGAGTTTATCCAGCAGCAGTGGCGCAACAACCTCAACATCGACGTGACTCTGGAAAACCAGGAGTGGGCAACCTACCTGGCAAGCCGCCGGGCCCACGATTTCGAAGTCGCCCGCGCAGGCTGGATCGGCGACTATCAGGACCCGAACACGTTCCTCGATATGTTCGTGACCGGTGGCGCCATGAACGGAGGCCAGTACAGCAACGCCGAATACGATGACCTGATCTCCCGGGCTGCCCGCATGCCCGCCGGTGCCGATCGGTTTGACGTAATGCGTCAGGCGGAAACGCTCTTTATCGAAGAGGATATGGGCGTGATGCCGATCTACTACTATGTCAATAAGGACATGATCGCCCTGGACGAGTGGGACGGCTGGTATTCCAACATCATGGGATGGCATCCCGTTGGTGATATCGTCGGTAACTGATCTTTCTGCTTCGCAACGGACCGCATCAGCGGTCCGTACCGCCCCGTCCGGTTCCGGACGGGGCTTTTTTTGTCCGCTTGGAACTTTTCCTTGTCAGGGCTCTTTTTATTCCGCTATACTGACCGCCACATGACGCAGTACATCATTCGAAGATTTCTGGGGTTGTTTCCAACCCTCTTGATCATCATAACGATCAGCTTCTTCATTATCCGGGTCGCCCCCGGCGGTCCGTTTGACCGGGAAAAGGCGCTCCCACCGCAGATCATGGAGAATATTGAGGCAAAGTACGATATGGACAAGCCGCTTATCGTACAGTACGGCCTCTACATGTGGGATATTATGCGCGGCGATCTCGGCCCCTCGTATCGCTACATGGACCGGGATGTCAACTACTACATCTTTTCCAGTCTTCCCGCTTCAATGCTCCTCGGCGTTATCTCTCTCACCATCTCCATCGTCCTCGGGGTAACAAGCGGCGTCATATCCGCCCTGCGACAGAACAAGCTTGCCGATTACCTCTCCATGTCGATCGCCGTGATCGGCATTTCGGTGCCGCTGTTCGTCATAGGGCCGGTGCTGATGTACTTTCTGGCGCTCCAGTGGCAGCTATTGCCGACCAGTGGCTGGATCGGCGGGCGCAACGGGTGGCTGCCGATCATCATGCCGGCGATCACCCTCTCGTTTCTCTATTTCGCGTATATCGCGCGGCTCACCCGGGCAAGCGTCATTGAAGTGCTGCGCAGCGACTACGTCCGGACCGCCCGGGCCAAGGGGCTCAAGGAGTCGGTGATCATCTTTAAACACGTCCTGAAAGGCGCGCTTCTGCCGGTAGTTTCGTTTCTCGGCCCCGCCTTTGCGGGTATCATTACCGGCTCGGTGGTGGTGGAACAGATCTTTCGCGTTCCCGGGCTGGGACGTTTCTTTGTCCAGTCTGCGTTCAACCGTGATTATACCCTCATCATGGGTACCGTGATCGTGTTTTCCGCCATTCTGGTGGTGATGAACTTCGTGGTCGATATCGTTTACGCGCTTCTCGACCCGCGCATCTCGTACAAATAAGGATTGGCGATGAGTAACCTCCAGATGCAGGACGTGGCCAACGATCCCGAAACCGGTCAGGTGAATGAATTTTCCCAGCCCGTTGAAGGCGTCAGCCTCACCAAGGATGCGTGGCGGCGGCTGCGAAAAAACTACATGGCGATGATCGGCCTGGTGGTGGTTATCGTATACGCGGTGCTGTCGATCACCGCGCCGATTTTGCCGATTCACAGCTTTCGCTTTCAGGTGTCCGAACACCGGGATCTGCCGCCGTCGTTGACAAAAAGCGCCGGCGAGCTCTGGTATGAACGAATAGAGACGCGGCTGTATGCGCTTGCCGAACGTGACGGGCGGAGCGGACTCAACGAGGAAGACCGGGCGCAATTGGCGGAGATTCGTCAACGGGTCCAAAATGAAACCGCGGTGATAGACGACGAAGAGGTGATGGTGCACCAGCGCCGGTACCTGCTTGGCACCGACCACCTCGGCCGGGACATGCTCAGTCGGATTATTTACGGTGGGCAGATCTCCATGGCGATCGGGCTGATCGGAACGATCACATCGGTGCTGATCGGTATCGTCCTTGGCGCGGTCGCAGGGTATCTCGGCGGAAAGACGGATTACCTGATTATGCGCTTTGTGGATGTCATGTACGGTCTGCCGTATATGCTCCTGGTCATTATCATGATGGCGATCTTCGGCCGCAACATCTTTAACTTGTTTCTGGCGCTTTCGCTGGTGAGCTGGCTGGTGGTTGCCCGAGTTGTTCGCGGACAGATCATCTCCCTCAAAAACAGTGAGTTTGTGGAAGCGGCGCGCAGCATGGGAGCCTCGCAGTCGCGAATCATCTTTCGGCACCTGATTCCCAACACCGCCGGAATCATTATCGTCTTTGCCACCCTGCGGATCCCGGCGTTTATCATGCAGGAGTCGTTTCTCTCT
This sequence comes from Spirochaeta sp., assembly GCA_027859055.1. Taxonomy (GTDB): domain Bacteria; phylum Spirochaetota; class Spirochaetia; order DSM-27196; family Alkalispirochaetaceae; genus Alkalispirochaeta. Next base: position 4,498 of record JAQIBO010000376.1, on the reverse strand, counting down.
TTTCTGGGGTTGGGTATCTCCGCGCCGTTCGCCTCGTGGGGGTCGCTGGTAAGTGACGCGGTGGAGCGGATGAGCACCGCGCCGTGGCAACTGTTCTTTCCCGCGCTGGCGATGACGCTCTTTCTCTTTGCGATGAACTTCCTGGGCGACGGCCTGCGCGATGCCTTTGACCCGCACAGTAAAAACCGGCTCTGAGCACCGATGGAGTTTCCTGTCCTATGAATGAGAAAGTACTATCCGATCCGATCCTCGAGGTTCGCGATCTGCAGACCCATTTCAAGACCGACGCGGGTATCGTCCAGGCGGTGGACCGCGTCTCCTTTGATCTGCACAAAGGCGAGACGCTTGGAATTGTCGGTGAGTCCGGCTCCGGTAAATCGGTGACCAACCTGTCGTTGATGCGCCTCATACCAACACCGCCGGGACGGATCGTCGGTGGAGAAGTGCGCTTTCACGGCGAGGATCTCCTCAAAGTGGGGGATCGGCGTATGCGACAAATCCGGGGCAACAAGATCTCGATGATCTTCCAGGACCCGATGACCTCTCTGAACCCGTTTCTCAAAGTATCCACACAGCTGGAGGAGACGATTCGCCTGCACCAGGGGCTCAGCGCCCGATCAGCGCGCGCTCAAGCGGTAGAAATGCTCGCCCTGGTGGGAATCCCGAAACCGGAACAGCGGATCACCAACTATCCGCACCAGTTCTCCGGGGGTATGCGCCAACGGGTGATGATCGCGATGGCGCTCTCCTGCAAACCCGAAATACTTATCGCCGATGAACCGACCACCGCCCTGGACGTGACGATCCAGGCGCAGATTCTGGAGATCATCAAACGCCTCGCCGATGAAATGGGCACTGCGGTTATCATGATCACCCACGACCTCGGCGTCGTTGCGGGGATGTGTGACAACGTGGCGGTGATGTACGCCGGGCGCATCGTCGAAAAAGGTTCGGCGCGGAAGTTGTTCAAGGAGCCCAGACATCCCTACACCCGCGGGCTGATTCACTCCGTTCCGCGGTTGGACCAGAAGCATCAGGACCGCCTCTTTTCCATCGAGGGACAGCCGCCAAACCTGATAGATCTGCCCGACGCGTGCCCGTTCTATCCGCGCTGCGCCGAGGCGATGGACGTATGTACCCGCAAGTATCCCGCGTCGGAGGTGCTTGACGACGCCCGGTCGGTCAGCTGCTGGCTCTACAAGGAAAAGAACGCCGAGGAGGCGCGCCGTGTCAGACAATAACGGATCCAACCACCAGCCGCTCCTGGACGTGCGCGACCTGCGCGTCCACTTTCCGATCGAAGAAGGGATTATATTCAAACGCACAACCGGGCATATCCGCGCCGTCGACGGCGTTAATTTCACGATCCGCCGCGGTGAGACCCTCGGCCTGGTCGGGGAGTCCGGCTGCGGAAAGTCCACAACCGCGCGGGCGGTGGCGCAGTTGTACGAGGCGACCGGCGGGGAAATTCTGCTGAACGGCACCGACCTCACCAAAGCGACACCGCGCGAACTGCTCAAACATCGCAAAGACGTTCAGATGGTCTTTCAGGACCCCTACGCGTCGTTGGATCCGCGCATGACCGTCCGGGACATCATCGCCGAACCGATGCGGATCTTCGTCAACCGGGGACTCATGCAGATGACGAAGCGGGAGATCGACGAGCGGGTGGAAGAGCTGATGGAGAAGGTGGGGCTGAACAAGTACTTCAAGAACCGCTACCCCCACGAGTTTTCCGGCGGCCAGCGCCAACGGATCGGTATCGCCCGCGCACTGGCGTTGAACCCGCAACTGATCCTTGCGGATGAGCCGGTCAGTGCCCTCGACGTCTCCATTCAGTCGCAGATTCTCAACCTGCTGCGGGACCTGCAAAAAGAGTTTCACCTGACCTATCTGTTTATCGCCCACGACCTGGCGGTGATCAAGTACATCAGCGACCGGGTGGCGGTGATGTACCTCGGGGTGATCGTTGAAGTGGCCGATTCGGAGGCGCTGTACGACGAGCCGCTGCATCCGTACACCCAGGCGCTGCTCTCGGCGATACCGATTCCCGACCCGGAGGTTGAGGGGCACCGCAACCGCATTATCCTGACCGGGGACGTACCGTCGCCGGACACCGAACGCAACGGGTGCTACTTTTACGACCGCTGTCCCAAACGTATGGCCAAATGCGCCACCAGCGTTCCGAAACTCCGTGATGTTCGCGAGGATCACCAGACCGCGTGCTTTCTGTACTTTGAACCCACACCGGAAAACGTCGTCCGCACCGTTGCCGGTGAAACCGTCACAGTGAAGTAAACTCCAGCGGCACGCCGATCGCCGCAGCGACCGCTGCGGGGATCTGTTTTTCCCGTTCCCAGTCACGCACCCGCCGCAACTCGATCCGGCGCCGCCGTCCGTCGGAAAAGACCAGGGAATACCGCAAAAAGTAACGGTTCATACCGCGGGGTACCCGGGAGAAGCGGCTGGTTGCCTCCGCGGCGGCGCGACGTGTGTCGTCAAGCCCGACATCGTTGGCGGGAGACGCGGTGACGCTTCCCGGTACGCTCCCGGCGCGGTAGGATGTGTATTCCAGCGCCGCCACCTGGTCAAACGACCAGCGCCGCCGGAACGCCAGGCCGATCAGCCCGTGAGCGCTGACGATCGACCGTGTCCCGGGGTCAAAGATCCACCGCTCCTGATACAACGCGCCCAGCATCAGCACGGTAAAGATCACGATCGGGACAATTCCCGGTGCATCGCCGCCGATGCTCCCGGCGATACCAACCCCCACCATCAGCGCCAGAACGGCAAACAACAGGCGAAAAGAGAGCCCGAAGGCGAGAACCACCGTTCCGTCGGGGCGTGTGTGCATCTGAAACTGCAAGTCGAACATGGGAGTACTGTATCAGGGATCGACGTGGATGCGGGATACAAACGTATCCGTCTGGAGGTCCCGGGCGCGGCTTCCGTTCAACGGATCCAGGACGCGCTGACCGTCAACCATAAAGTAGTAGTAATGCGGCCCCGCCGGGACGGGCAAGCGCACGGAATAGAACCCGTCCCGTCCGGGGCCGGACAGGCGATGCAAATACGGGTCCCAGCCGTTAAACGTACCCACCACCGAAACGCGCGGTTCCTGGAAGGCGGAAATGCTGAGCTGCCGCGAGTCCACCGTCTCCAGGGTAGGTGACACGCGGGAGTTGATTGCAAAGTAAAACGTTACCGAGCCGTCCGCGTGGATCTGCGGCGAGATCCGTTCATACGGCGGCGGTTCATTGAGTTCAACGGAACCGACGGTCACACCGTTGCGGTCGGCCCGGATCTGCGGTGCATGTGGATCGGTCAGCCAGACTCCATCAACGATGAGCCGATAAGTGAGGCTGTCCCGTTCGACATCGACCGGATAGACCAGATAGTAAAGGTCCGGGCGGTCGTCACGACGCCGCGCGGTAAACACGTGTCGGTGCTGGTAGTTTTCATGCTCAAACGCGATCGCAACATAGCGGGCGTAATCGTTTTGCTCGTAAGTGAACACCACCACGTCGTCAAGTACGCGCGGCGGGCCCGCCTCGGTAATACCGGACACGGCGAGAAACGTCGCGGTGGACACGTGCCCCTCCGCCGGTGATGCATCCTGCGCCGCCAGGCGAACCGGTCCGGCTGCACACGTGATGAGGATGGTCGCAACCGCGATTGCGTGGGGAAATCTACGCTTCTTCGATACCTCAGGATACCGCATGTGTTACAGTATATCGGTAACGGGGCGGGAGAGCTTGATTTCCGCGCCGGATCGGCCGACATACAACGCAGGAAACGATGCCGTCACCGGAACGAATTGAACAGCTGCACGAACAACTCGTACCGCTTGGGGATGAACCCGCCGTAGCCGCCGAGCGCGGAGAAATGGTTGAACCACCCCGGCGGCCTGCGGACAACCTCGACGATGACCTTTCGGCGTTGCTGGACGACGCCGAAGCGGACAGTGAGGCGTTCTCTGCGTCCGCAGAGGATGACACCTCCGCGCTCCTTTCAGATCAGGACAGCGATTTTGACGAAGACGATGAATCCACCAACGAAGAACCCGCCGCGGAAGAGGACGATCCGTTTGCCGGGCTGGACCTTGGTGGTGACGATATCGATATACCCGCGGATTTTTCCTTCGATACCGAAACGTACGACGAGGCGGAGGAACTGGACGAGCCGGAGGAGCTCGACGAACTTCCCGACGAGGAGGCGCCGCCCGACACGGATACGCCGGACGAGGCGGAGGATCTCACAGAGCCGGAAGAACTGGTAGACGAGGACAGCGACGACGAGGTCGCAGACGATACCGACGACATCCTGGCCGCCTTTGGCGACGACACCGCGGCGGACCCCTTCGCCGATCTTGCCGAACTGGGCGAAGACAACCTTGACGCAGAAGACACAGACTCGGACACCGAAGCCCCTGCCGCCGAGGAGCTCGACGACCTTGACGACCTTGACGACCTTGACGATCTGGTCTATCCGGTCGATG
>JAQIBO010000315.1 GCA_027859055.1 Spirochaeta sp. | reverse complement strand
CGCCCATCGGCCGTACCCCGCGCAGCAACCCGGCGACCTACACCGGGCTATTCACGCCCATCCGGGAGCTGTTCGCAGGCACGCAGGAAGCACGGTCGCGCGGCTATTCGCCGGGGCGGTTCTCCTTCAACGTGAAAGGCGGACGCTGCGAAAACTGCCAGGGAGCGGGGACGATCAAGATCGAGATGCACTTTCTCCCCGACGTGTACGTCACCTGCGATGTCTGTAACGGAAAACGGTTCACCCGGGAAACCCTCGATATCCGCTACAAGGGCAGGACGATCCACGACGTTCTGGAAATGTCGATCGAAGAGGCACAGACGTTCTTTTCGGCGATTCCGCAGATCAAACGGAAACTCGACACGTTGCGGGACGTCGGACTCGATTACATCAAGCTGGGCCAGAGCGCCCTGACGCTCTCCGGCGGAGAGGCGCAGCGGGTAAAACTGTCCCTGGAGCTCAGTAAGCGCGGTACCGGAAACACGCTCTATATTCTGGACGAACCGACAACGGGCCTGCACTTCGCAGATGTGCACAAACTGATGGAGGTGCTGCAGCTGCTCGTTGACCGGGGCAACACGGTGATACTGATCGAACACAATCTCGACGTGATTCTTCAGGCGGATCATATCGTGGATCTGGGCCCGGAAGGTGGGGATAAAGGTGGTGAGCTGGTTGCCACAGGCACGCCGGAAACGGTGGCGGAAACATCCGCGTCCCACACCGGTCGCTTCATTAAAGAGGTCCTGTCACGCCGGGGATGAGACGTTTCAGGATCGCCGCGACCATTGCATGTTTTGTCACGGCGTTTACCTCGCTGGCGGGCCAGGAGGCTCCCGGGGACGAGCTCGGCCCCGGGGGAGACGAAATTGTCAATCCGTCACAGGATGAGCCGTCCCCCGACCAGGAATCATCCCTGTTCGACCGGACGATTCTTCAGGACCTGGAAACGGCGGGGAACTCAGAACTCATCGATTGGGCTATCACCCTGGGCCTCAGCTCCCGCGGAAGCCGTCAGGAGGTGGAAGACCGGATTCTCGCCTACTATGGTCTGCAACGAAGCGACCTGACACCGCGTGACCCGGAAACACCGGACGAGGAGGGCGCGTTATCGGTTGCTACGATCCGGCAGGCCCGGGGCAGTGAATTTTTCACGATTGAGCAGACCGATGAACGGTACCTTCGTCTGGTCGGTGGAGTTGAACTCACCATGGAAGATGGGGAGGCGATCCACACGATCACCGCAGAAGAACTGACGCTCAATCTTGAACAGAACACAATTTCAGCTACCGGCGCCGTCGAATACGAAGTACAGCGTCCGTCAGAAACGGAAGAGTTTCGCGGTGACAGTATCGTATTCAACATTCAGGACTGGGACGGCGTGTTTCTTCGAGGAATCACCGACTCCGGCCAGAATCTTGACAACGATCAGCCGGATTTCGCCGTATCCGGAGCGCGTATTTCCCGATCTCCCCGGGATATTGTGGTGATCGATGACGGCGTGATCACCTCGTCAGTTGCAGATCCTCCAAACTACCGAATCCGGGCACGACGAATCTGGATTCTCGCTCCCGGTGAATGGGGCATTCGCCGGGCGGTCTTGTACGTCGGCCGCGTGCCGATGTTCTACTTTCCGTACTTCTTTGTTCCCGGTGACCGGTTGTTTTTCAATCCGGCTATCGGAACGCGAAGCCGGGAAGGAAGCTTCATTCAGACCACCACGTATATTTTCGGCCAGAGCGAAGAGGACGATCCGCCGTTTTCTATTATGCAGATCGCCGAGTCCGTCGATGATCGCGAAAAAGAAATTCAGGGGCTGTTCCTGCGCGTTCCGGATACGCCGCGTGAAATCCGTCGCCCTGAGTGGTCGCTCAAACTGATGGCCGACGTCTACACAACGCTCGGGTACTACGGCGGGGCGGCGGCATCTCTTCCCGGACTGGGACCGTTTTCCCAACTGGATTGGCGCATCGGCGTCGGCTCATCCAGAAATATCTATTTAGACA
>JAQIBO010000302.1 GCA_027859055.1 Spirochaeta sp. | reverse complement strand
GCAGTTACGGACTCATGGCGGTCTCAACCGTCACGTTGATGGAGCTGTACTACGGTTCCGAGAACTCTCAGGATCCCGGCGCAAACAGAACAGACATCGAAGGATTTGTCGCCCGCGTTCAACTGCTTGAGTACGACGCGGAGGCTGCGTTTCACACGGGCCTCCTCCGAAAAGAACTGACGACCCAGGGTCAGCCGATCGGCGCGTACGACTGCATGATAGCCGGTCACGCCCGCGCCCGCGGGCTGATCCTGGTTACCCGCAACGTTTCCGAGTTCGCCCGCGTACCCGGCCTCCGGGTTGAAAAGTGGACGTGAGCGGGAGGACAGCGTCAAAGCTGAAGCGGTTCCGGCCCGCCTCAGGCGCATAGGTTATTAAGACGATCGGTGGTATATTGAATATTGTAACCAGGAATTTATCTCCTCACCGAGGCTCACCATATGATCGAATCCGCCAAAAAGCGCATCCTCCTTGTGGAGGATGAAGCTCTTATCGCTCTGGCCAAACGACAGGTTCTGACGTCCGCCGGGTACGAGGTCACCGTCGCACATACCGGCGAAAAAGCGCTGGAAATCTTCTCCGGGTCTCTGATACCCGACCTTGTCCTGATGGACATAGATCTCGGACCGGGGATCGACGGAACCGAAGCGGCCGCAATGATCGTGAAGAATCATGACCTCCCCATCGTCTTTCTCTCCTCACACACCGAAAAAGAGTACACGGACCGAGCGGAACAGATTACCTCGTACGGCTATGTCGTCAAGGACTCCAGTAACACCGTATTACTGGCCTCCATCAAGATGGCGTTTAGACTCCATGACGCCGCGAACGCGCTGCGAAGAAACGAAGCGGAGCTTCAGGAAGCTCAACAGATGGCTCTTCTCGGACGGTGGGATTACCGGCACCGGCACGACGACTTGCAGTGGAACCCGATGATCTACCGGATCTTCGAAATAGACGAGACCGCGTTTGAAGCCACCTACGGGGCGTTTCTCGCCGCAATACACCCGGAGGATCGTGAAACGGTCAACACGGCGTGGCAAAAATCGCTCCAGGATCAACAGCCCTATGAAATTGAACATCGTCTCCTCATGGACGACGGGCGCATAAAGTGGGTGCGGGAAAACTGCCGTACCGATTTTGATGAGACCGGACAGCCGATCCACTCCATCGGAATCGTTCAGGATATCACCGCGCGACAGGAGATCCAGCAACGGTTAACTGAACAAACCGTACGTCTGAACGACGTGATGGAAAACATGCTGGATCTGGTCGCGATCACGGATATGGACGGTTCTTTTCTGTTTGCCGGACGATCCCACGAAAGGCTGGGATACCCTGTCTCATCACTGGTCGGGCGGAACGTAATGGACTACGTTCATCCCGACGATCTTGCCTACGTGGTGCAAGAGTTCGCCACGTTTGTGCAGAGCAAAAGAGACAGCACGGTTGAGTACCGATACCGGCGCGCTGACGGATCGTATGCGTGGTTGGAAACGAAAGCCAGACTTCTCGATGGCAACGACACCACGCCGCCACGAATTCTCTTTAACACCCGAGAAATAACGGAACGCAGAAACCTGACACACAAGCACTTGGCGCTTGCCGACGCGGCGTTTACCTTGCAAACGTGCACAGCTGAGACGATAAACTACACAGACATCGCACAGACCGCGCAGTACATCTCGGGCGCCACGTTCGCGGCACTCAACATCTTCCATTCCAACCAGGAGAGTTTCACCACCCAGGCAATTGCCGGCCTGTCGGAGCACATCCAACGGGCGAGCGCCCTCCTTGGCTTCTCCATCATAGGACGGACGTGGAGCTATGACCCCGCCAGAGAAGCTGCTCTCGGCGAAAACCGAACAACCGTGTTTCCCTCGTTAGGTGCGCTCGCATCGGGAAGCTTTTCCGCATCGATAGCAGATAAAATTACTCAGGCGTTTCACCTTCGTGAGGTGGTCATAATTCGGATCGCCACAACCACCGGTATTCTCGGTGACTTCACACTCTTCTTTGCCGAGGAAAACCATCTGCAGAGCAAAGACCTGGTGGAAACGTACTCCTCGATGGTGGGAATCGCTCTGGAACGGATCACGACGGAGCAGCAGAACGCACGGCTCATTCAAGAGAAGGAAACGCTCTTACGGGAAGTGCAACACCGGATCAAAAACAACATCCATACCATGACCAGCCTGCTGTCCCTGCACGCCGATACCGTCACAGACGCTGCCGCCTCCACCGCAATCAGGGACGCCGAAAGCCGTCTGCGAAGCATGCAGGTCCTCTACGATCAACTGTATCGCTCCACCTCCCAGGAAGGTGGTTCTCTTGTCACATACCTGCAATCGCTTGTCCGGCAGATCGTGGACCTGTTTCCCACAGGTAATGAGGTCGCCGCCTCGGTAGCTTCTCCATCTGAAAGGTGTGAAGAAAGCCTTACCATGAGCGCAAAACAACTCTCTACGGTGGGCCTCATCGTGAACGAGCTGGTAACCAACGCGATGAAGTACGCCTTTCCCGCGTCTCGTTCCGCCGGCGGAGGTGGAACGGAGGCACCGGCGATCCATGTGAGTGTCGATTGCCCGGACGGAGCTGTGACGATCTCCGTAGAGGACAACGGTACAGGCCTCCCCGAAACGTTTGACCCGGAGAACCCCGCTGGATTCGGGCTGGTACTGGTCAACGCGATGGTTGAGCAGCTCGAGGGAACCCTCCGGTACGAGTCAGGTCCCGCAACAGGCTCCGCGGGAACGCGCGTAGTGGTACGGTTTGCCCCCGACATTTCTCCGTCGCCCCCGTAAGCGAAAACAGCTCTGCAACGTCAAGACGCCCGGGACGCGTACCAATCGGTCGCATGGAGGCCCGGCACCCGGGTGAACTCATCAACGTGGTGGGTGACAAGGACCGCGTTATGCGCCAGGGCGGTACCGGCTATCAGCGTGTTCGTGTCCAGCGCGTAAATCACAGCGGTTCCGGCGGAAAGTGCGTCATTCCAGGATACGCTAATTCATCGTTTGATATTTCTCAGTAACTGTCGCATAATGACAGTTACAAGGAAAAATGCAAAGACTAACCGAGATTCTCCTCACCGCTCATCCCCGCCCATATGTTACTACGGAAGACCTGGCGCACCACATCTCCGGCACCGACGACACCCGGTACGGATTGGTCAAGCGGGCGGTGGCGGCCGGTGAGATTATCCGGATTCGACGGGGCCTATACTGCCTGGCTCCGGCGTACCGAACGACCCCGCTGGACCTCTTTGCACTGGCGCAGTACATCTACGGACCGTCCTACGTCAGCCTCGAAAGTGCGCTCAGCCATCATGGATGGATTCCCGAAGCGGTGTATACAATTACCAGTACCTGCGTCGGAGAATCGAGAACCTTTCGCACTCCCGTGGGGACGTTCAGTTTCACCCGTGTCCCTCAACGGGTCTTCTACGCCGCGGTAAGCCGAGAAACCGGCGACGCAAGCGGAGATGTCACGCTCATCGCCCGCCCCATCAAGGCGCTGGCCGATTACATCTACGCCTACCGTAAAGAGTGGTCGACGCCGGAGCCGGCACTACGGAGTCTACGGATCGACCCTGAAGATATCGCTTCCATTCCGATGGAAGACATGGAGGAGACGATGGCAAGTTATCGCAGCAAGCGGGTAGACCGCTTCCTTTCCGCGCTACGCACGGAATACGGCATATGAGCATCCGAATCATTCAGGAAGGGTGGAACATGTCTACGGATTTTCCATGGTCTGAACCGGTTTTCCGAGGACCTCGATTTTATTCTCAGAGAGCCCGACCGGAGTTTCGACTTGACACCGTTTCTGAATGGAATCCGAACCGAACTCGAGGCATACGGATATCGGGTTGAGATCGTCGATCGTTCGAAGTCCGACAGCGCTGTAAAGAAAGCGTTTGTCAAGGACGACTCCCTCGGAAACGTTCTTCAGTTTTCCTTTGCCGGTCGCGGGGGTCCCTTGAAAAAGGTTCGCGTGAAGATAGAGGTGGATGTGAATCCGCCGGCCGGGACCGGAACCGAGATCCGCTACCACGACTTTCCTTTTGTCGCTTCCGTTGCGATCCAGGATCGTCCGAGCCTTTTCGCGGGAAAACTCCACGCGTTGCTGTGCCGAGAATACATCAAGGGCAGGGAAGACAACTTCGGGTTGATCTTGACTGGCTTCGGGGCGAACTAACCGCGGTGATCGATCGGATCGATTGGCGAAGCACAGCCGACGACGTCCGACGATTTGTCCCTGTCCGGGAACACCCCTCGTTGGATGTGTGGAGCGCAGACCTCTTTCTTCAACAGGTCAACAAGCTACGGTAGCCGGCTTCAGTACCAGTTTTCCGTCTCGAGACCCTCAATTCGATTAAACTCGGCGCGGTTGTTGGTCACGAGCGTCGCGTCATGGAACATTGCCGTGGCGGCGATGACCAGAAGGGTGCAAGGAACGCATCTACCTTTTCCAATGTTTTTTCCCGGTACCGGCTTTTGTACGCGCCCAGAATCAACTCCGCTTTCACAACGACAGGAATCGCAATATCGATGGGGGCCGTAGTGAGGATCTTCTTCCAACCTGCGTGGTCCGCACGGATGCACGAATGCTATCAACCGGTCTTATGGTACGGTTTTATGGTAACCGATACGCCTCGCGGCAGGCGGCGTGAAACACGCTGTCCTGCTCGGATGCGCTCAACGTCTGGAGGTAATCAAGAACCACAGACATGATCGTACTGTACGGACCGGCGAGGGTGCACACCGGCCAATCCGACCCCACCATGAGACGCTCGGGGCCAAATGCCTCCAGGCAGACGTCAATGTACGGATGCAGCTGCGTTGAGCTCCACCTGTCAATGCGGGCTTCGGTCGCCATACCGGACAACGTGCCGTTGCCGTGCGGCCGCCGGCCGAGGTCTCTGTTCATCGCGTGCCACGGTTCTATCTCTTCT